>CALLFA010000054.1 GCA_937997635.1 uncultured Saprospiraceae bacterium
TTACCAAATAATCTGTTGAAATTTCCAACATCATCTTTATCATCGTCAATTCCTTTTACAGGATTGTTACCAAGTCCCATTCCAGGAGCTCTTGGACCTGCAAAATTACCTCCTTCATCAAAAACAGGAGTCAATGGCTGAGAACGGATAATATTAGTAATGATATTTTGCTCACTATTATTACCACTTCTTTGACCTAATTGATTGATTCTTGATACAGAAAGGTTTTCTCCAAAAGTGAAAATACCTGCTTTGAAGCTAGAATTTGCTCTAATACTAAATCTTTCAAAGAAAGTTGTGTTTATCGTACCTTCTTGATCATAATAGTTTCCTGTGATACTAAATGTAGAGTTTTCATTACCACCAGAGATATTTAAGTTATGCTCTGTGATTGGAGAACTACCAATTGTTTCATTCCACCAATCAGTACCTACTGTATTTGGTCTCATCAATAAATTATCAGGGAAACTGTAAGGCTGACTAGGATCGCCATTATAGAATTCAGGAAATGTAGATCCCGCGTAAACATCAGGAACTGTACCACTTGCAGAAGTGGCAGCTTGAACATATTGTCGATATTTGTTAGAATCTGTGATAAGATCGAATCTATTAACTGGGCTTTGCGTACCATAGTAACCATTGTAGCTAACTTTGGTTTTTCCAGGCGTACCTTTTTTTGTCGTGATGACGATAACTCCGTTACTTGCCCTTGCTCCATATACAGAAGCTGAAGCTGCATCCTTTAATACCTGAATACTTTCGATATCGTTAGGATTGATACTGTTCAAGAAATTATCACGTGTTGGTACACCATCAATAACAACCAAAGGATCATTAGCAGTAAGCGAGTTAAATCCTCTAATTCGAATGTTTGTACCGTCACCTGGACTTCCTGATGTAGAAATAGTGACTCCTGACGCTTTTCCAGCCAATTTTTGACTCAAACTCGCAGCAGGCACAACATTCAAGTCATCGTTGTCAATAATGGCAACTGCACCTGTAATGTCACGTTTTCTTTGGCTTTGATATCCAGTGACGACAACTTCGTCAACTAAGACACCTTGTGCCATTCCGATATTAGCAACACTGCCATCGACAGTATAAGCCATATCGTCATAACCAACATAAGAGACGACAAGTACGTCACCTAAGTTAGCATCAATGTTGTAGCTACCGTCAATGTCCGTAATGGTACCATTTGTCGTACCCTGAACAATAACTGAGGCTCCAATGAGTGGTTCTCCCGTGTTAGTATCTATGATCGTACCCGAAATCTGGGCATAAGATAGCGTACCAACAAAAATGAGAGCGGCCATAAGAATGTAGGTTCTTACAGCATTAAGAAATGTTTTCTCCATAATCGCAGATAGTTTTTTCATTATTTAATCCTACTAAATATAATAACAGTCAATGAATATACCAAACTCGTAAACGTTTGCAGTTTAGAGGTATTCGAAAACTATTATTGGTTTTAAAAATATTGTATTAACTTGATTTTCAGTGATTTACATTAAAACCACTGCGTTTCATTATAGATAGGTTGCTCAAATATAGAAGAAATTGAAAAAGATTGAAGAAATAACAAATTATAATTATCAACAGACGCCAATTAATGTGGATAATTATAAATTTACTTACATCAGGAACCATTATTAATCAGAAATCTTTATATATTTGCAGCCTTTTTAGAATCAAAATTTGTTTATGCTCATAATTAATGTAAAAGACGAAGAATCAATTGACCGCGCACTGAAGCGCTACAAACGTAAATTTCAAAGAACAGGGTTGTTAAAAGAGATCCGTCGCAGAAAGAACTTCACTAAACCGTCTGTACAAAGACGCAACGAAATATTAAATGCCGAATACAGACAAAAAATGTACGGCGACCAATAAGAGCTAGAAGCATAAATGATTAAAACCCCGCAAGTGTATCACTTGTGGGGTTTTTTATTTTTATAACTGTTATGAGGGTAGTCTAAAGTATCAAATCTTACCAAGGCGAGACTTAGCGGTTTTGACTATGGACCAACAGTCTCTAATTCCCTCGTTGGCCACCACCAGTACCTTGACCATTCCCGCCTTCACCAGCTTTGAGGTCAGAGTTTCTGATTTTGCTTTTTCTTTCTTTAAAGTCCACTTTGCCAAACTTATACTTGACATTTAACCCAAATGATCTAAAGGGCAATACAAAAGAAGATGTCTGTATAAATCCTAGACCATCGATATTGGAATCGAAAGATTTGTTTGCATGAAATGGCTCTACCATCCGGATACCAAGGCTAAAATCATTGGTTATATCATACC
Organism: uncultured Saprospiraceae bacterium; assembly: GCA_937997635.1. Classification (GTDB taxonomy): domain Bacteria; phylum Bacteroidota; class Bacteroidia; order Chitinophagales; family Saprospiraceae; genus CALFUK01. The sequence goes on from CALLFA010000054.1 coordinate 2,305, forward strand.
TCACAGCTATCGCATACATAGAGAAACTCGCATTTCTTCCTTGCAGTGTGAATCTTGGAGAATTTAAAAAGGCGAAGAAATCTGCTTTTATCTTTCCAGTAATCGCATATTCTCCACTTGTGAAAATCCTATATGCCAACTGACGATTCTCCAATTGCTCTCCATTAGCCGTGCCCGACACATTATATGTAAACACATCACCACCACCTCTCAAGGTGAATTTATTGATTGTTTTGTTCATGAAAAGGTTAATCCCAACTGAGTTATTTTCTCCAACGTTTGCAAAACTCGTAATGGAAGCAAATTGGTCATTCAGACGAACGACTGATTCTATAATTGATCTTGTCTGCTTGTAATATAGATTAGTAAAAATGGTGACACCTTTGAAACTGGTGTTGTATCCAAATTCGATCTGATGCGTAAGTTCCGGATCGAGAAAAGGATTACCAAAAGATATATTTCCAAAATCGGTTGTGTTGACAAATGGATTGATGAAAGTCAAACTTGGTCTTTGTATTCTTTGCGAGTAGCTTAGTTTGATGTTTCTGAAATTGCTCAACGACTTTGAAAAAGCAATGTTGGGCAACCAGTTTTCATATCGATTGGTAAAATCCTGCTCCTCCGAACTCCCATCCCCTTTTATATCAGTGCGTTCATATCGCAATCCTGTGACCACATTGATTTTACCTACATAAAAATTATAGGATGCATAACCAGCTAGAACATCTTGGTCATATAAAAACAAGTTTGATCTGGCTTGATCCAATAAATCGTAATCATTGGTTTGCTCGTTAAAACCGAGGAATTGAGAATCGCTGTCAATTCTTCTGATGACAGTCTTTGTCCCGATCTCCAGTTTGTTCGCCTTACCGATCGGGTGTACATAATCAATCTGTCCCGTTAATTCTAAATTGTCAGGATCATTGACTATGTTTTCTCTCCTGTTGAAAAATCCTGTTTCAGTAAGAAAGTTGTCTTGATCTTGTACGTTACCCGATACTTGAGCAGCAAATACTAATTCCTGCTTTTCGTTACCTTCAAACTTTCTTGTGTAATCAGTATTCCAGTCGAAACCACTATATAAATTGTTACCAAGTGTGTTTCTATCAAATGATGCTCCACCTAGAACACCTGTTGTGATGCCATCTGTATCAAAGCCAAAGCCTCTCAAAGAAAAAGAAGAATTGATGGCATTAAACGCATTAAAATCATAGAATGCTGAAGCCGATCCATTGAATCCTAATCGAGATGTATTTGTGACACCATCAAATTCATAAAGCACATCTCCAGAATCCGCAGTTCTATTGAATAATATCGTACCATCAATTGGATTAGAATAATATACTCCGGCATTGGTGGTAAAGCCAAAACGGCCTTTGCCTATATTTAAATTGAGATTACCATTGTTTTGTCGATTGCCGACGGACCCATTGAATGTCCCGGCAATACCTTCAACATTATCTTTTTTAGTGACGATATTGATGATTCCGCCACTACCTTCTCCATCGTATTTTGCTCCAGGGGATGTGATGACTTCTACCTTCTTTATCTGATCAGCTGGAAACATTTTGAGCGCATCTGCTGCATTTGCAGAGAACATACCTGACGGTTTACCATTGATCAGAATTCTGACTTGTTGTGAACCACGAATGGAAACATTACCGTCTAGATCAACACTCAACATTGGCACCTTTCTCAACACATCAACGGCATCTCCACCTGCAATAGAAGAATCGTCTTCCGCATTAAATACTATTTTATCAACTTTATTTTCGAAAAGGGCTCTTTTCTCGGTGATCTGGACTTCATCAAGGATAACATTGTCTTGAGCTAACTGAATGTCACCCAAAGACACATCAGGATCCTTAAGTGTCAATTCTACTCCTTGCTTTACAGTAGATTCGTATCCTAAAAATGATATTTCAATATCATAAGTGCCATCTTTAATGTCGGCTAACTTGAATTCACCATTTTCATCAGATAGCGTTCCGTTGATGATTTTTTCACTACCTGCCTTTCTCAAAGAAATGGTAGCATAACCCACTGGCTCTTTCGTACCAGTATCAATGATACTACCCGTAATTTTTCCTTTAATGGACGGTCCTTTCTTGCCGCCAAATCCACCCCATTGAGCAGATAGACTGAATGTAGATAAGAGCAGTAAACACGTAAATAGTTTGTATTTCATAAGCATTAATAGATAACACATGTAAAAATACATTGTTTAAACATTAACCACTGGAAAATCGACAGTAAGGTGATATTTATCTACAAACTAGTACCAATCTCCATCCAATACGACCCACCATGTTTCTCTTGATGGACATCTGGTAGTTCTTGAAATAGCTTTTCAATTGATGTTGCAAAGTACTTGTCCTGACTTACATAGTAACTTGGGAATAAGGTTTTGTACCGCAATTGATTTGATAAAATAAATGCCGCTAACACATATTGCTCAGAATAAAATCTATCACACATAAATTGAGGATAGTCATGAGGTAAATAAATGTCATGCAATTGCAAAATAACTCCAGGAGGTAAAGACGGCAACACTTCCATAAAAAAGACCATACTGTCTGAATTTGGAAATACTCGGTGCGAGTTATCTATGAATAAGACATCTCCTTGTCCAACGTTGATTCTATCAAAATCTAAGTCTTCAAATGCAGATGGATATTGCACATCGACATACTGCTTAATCTCTTGTCGCGGCTTTGGATCGATACTGATGATTTCCATATTTAAGTTGAAATCTTTTCGCGCTCTATCTGCCACTAAGGTCGAATTACCACTGCCGACTTCTATGAATCGTTTTGGTGCATGAGTAGCGAGCATGCCATACATGACCATAATATCAAACATTGGAAAGTATCCATTATCCCAATGCAATGGTGTCTCAGCATTTGATTTTCTTGGTATTGTCTGATAGGCACCTGAATACTGAGATAGGTGTTCTAGAAAAGCAGCATAGGAGTCCTTATTTTCCTCAATACATGTAGTGAGCTGTGTGTGCGTTGATTTATGGTGGCCGAATCTTGGCTTAGGATTTACCGGGTAGTCTAAATATACTTTCTGCCACTTAGGATGTAAAAATTTGTACAACTTTTTCAACATAAAATTGAAGTTACTACAATTCGATTGAGTACTCAAAAATAGTGTGCGTGAGGCAGTGCAATTTGCTTACAACAATAAGAATAAAACCAAATAATAAAGTGGAGACTGGTCAGACCAAATTTAGGTGTTTAACCAATACGTGATTTTAGCCACAATAGACCTATTTTGTATGTTAAACGAAAAACGGTCAGATGGATCAATACCTGAAAAATAGTTATCCGTAAACACTAAAAAGAAATCAGAAACGGGTGCAAAACGCCATTGTAATCTGGCATTTATATTCGTATTCTGAGATTGAGTATTGTACTGAACAAATGTAGTCAGAAATACTTCTTTTGAAAAGGTATAATCTATTCTAGGTCCAATTAAAAACGTCTGTCTTGTATCATCTAAATGCTGCAAATCAAACAAATTATAATTGACATCTATAGCAAGAGAGGCCTTAGGTTTTGACACAAAAGTAATTTGTCCACTAGTACCATATCTCCAACCATTAAAATATTGACCTATATATGGACTTATTCGAAACGATATTGGCTTTCGTCTGTCTGTACCATACTGTCCTTGAAGTGATAAATAATTATAATCTGTGTCTGCTGATAAAGGCTCTGCATCCGTGCCTGTTGGATCAAACTCATCAAATAAGAAAACATAATCGTGCACCAACCCAAGTCTAAATCTTGCATTGTTGTTTCCTTGTCCGCCTACTCCAAAAGAAATGGTGTGATCTGTTTTACCAAATCCAGGTCTTATGAAAAAATCCGCTTCGCCACCTATACCAATTCTATTGAAAAATCCGCTTTCCGGATAAAAATCTCTACCAATTTCAGGAGTGAACCTTATATAGTTTTTACGTCTGACAAACCCAACTTGTGCGTCGTAGTTTTCGTCTACATACTCATGCGCATAGGAAATATCCCAATTGAGGGTATTATAATTTATGGAAGCACCATGGGATATGGGAACACCATCTACACTAGGGGTCAAAGATCCATGAACAAATGTCTTTCCAGTCCATATGTTTGAATCATCTGCAAAATTAAAGTCAACACCAAACACACGATTGTACCCATCAACAGTTTCAGTATCTTGTTGGTCTACATTTAATACTTGTTTGTTGACACCCAAAAAGCTAATGTTTGATCTTGCCCAAAGTTTTTGTTGTAATGCCAATACTGAAAAATTGGTTGCATAAATCCCACTACTTTCGTCGGATGCTGTTTGCATATTCAATACACCGACTCGCAAATCTTCGGACACCTTACCGCTTAATCTTGCCCCTGCATAGATTCTGTTTTGGACGATGTCACCATCGTTGTTTTCTGCAATACCAATGCGGCGTGAGAAAAATGGGTTGATCGAGTTGGTGCCAAAATCTCCAAACAAATCTGCATTCTCCAGAAAGAATTGCCTACGCTCTGGAAAGAATATTTCAAATCTGGATAAGTCTGTGATTTGTCGATCCACTTCGACTTGCGAAAAATCTGGATTAACTGTCAAATCCAAATTAAGTCCTGGAGTTATGGCAATTTTTGCATCTCCGCCTATATCATAGCCTAGCTCTGTGGGTTCATCATCTTCATAATTTTTGACCAAGCTGGTGGTTGCGAATGGAATAATTGACACCCGACTATTTGATGCTTTAAGTGGTTCTTCCCATTGAATTTCTTGGTTGTACCCCAAATTTGTCATTGGGTAATTACGAGGAACTCCAGTTAGCGTGCTCCATTCATTGCATTGAGCATCAAATCGATATGCACCAAAGTTCCAGAATTGACTTCCTTCATTGTAACGCATGCTCGAAAAAGGAATTTTTAATTCTGCTGAATAATAACCATCGCCTTTTTTTGCTTCACCTATCCATTTATTATCCCAGGATTCATCAAAATCTCTGAAGTCGGTACCTCCATTTGCGATAATCCCTTCTCGTCGGACACCTTCTGCATTTATCCCAAAAAAGTATGCGTTTGTTTTGTCTCTAAAGGCATCAAATGTCAGCGTCATGTTATCAATTCCTCCACCTCTATAATCTCTTCTCAAAGAATTCACTACCCAGTCATTCCCAGCCGAGTAACATTTCATCGATATGTATAAGTACTCATCATCATAAACCATTTGGAGTTCTGATTGACCTTTTGCAAGTACCGTGTCTGTTGGGAAATATTGTTGAAAGTTTTGAAGTTTTTGTGCTGTTTGCCAAACAGGTTCATTAAGTTCGCCATCAATCTGTATGGATTCATTGATCTTCTTAATCACAAGTAAAGGTTGCGCAAATCCATAAGAAATGGTGCAACACCACATGACCACAAATATAAGCTTCTGCATAGGCCGCAAAACTACCGTTTCGTTACTAAAGTTTATGTCTGTTTAGTGTCAATAAGTTGTTAACTATTCCCAGATAACATCTATTGAGACTACAGTAATTATACATTCAATACGGTAAAACAAGTGTTGAATCAAATAGTTGAAGTTCTTCGTATTAGATGCCCTTAATTCTTTGAAATTCATACATTAAAGAAGATTCCTTTAACTAGTAAAGCAAGTAGCAATAAAAATTTGCTCTAGATTATTTGCTAGGCGTATTCACGGTTCGCTTATTTAAACATTAAAGCTCTAAAAGTCCGCTAAACACTTTCCAAAAAATCTTTACACAAAACCCAACTCATTTACTAAAATCACTATTTATCGTGATGATTTTCACCAATAGATGGCTTAGATTTGAAAATGAAAACATATGCTTAAAATCTCTTTTCTGTTCTGAGATGAATGGAAATTATTAATCATTATTATTAAATTTTAAAAATCACATTATGAAACAACTCTCAATGCACACTCTCTACATTCTCCTTGTCAGCATGAGCCTATCAGCACAAAACCATCTTCATGTAGTTAATTCTTCTGGAGGGGAATTAGCCAAATTGGAAAGCAATACAGGATTCCCGCACATGGTGTTTTCAAATGATCATGGAGATATCGCCAGAATAGGCTTGTCGCAAACACAAAATACTGCTGCGCCTAATGATGATGATCTATTAATTAAAGGGCTTACACCATTCTCCAAAATCAGAATGGAAGTTGGAGATGGCACTGGTTCAGGCGTGATAACAATGAACCCAACTAGTAATACGAATTCAGCAATCATCGGAGCACTGGTAGGTATAAATTCGAATAGCCCTTCAGCCCCACTAACAGTGTCATCTGTCCAAGGAGGTGTGACTACTGAATTTAGAACAAATGAATCCGAGACATTTGTGATATGGACGTCGGATGCTGGTAATATCCAAAGAGGCTATGCCGGCTTTTTTGATGACCCAAATAATGTATTATTGAAAACAAATTTCAGGATTGGTACGACGTCACAAAATTCCAATGGCGCTCTTGATTTTAGAACAAATGATCTGAACAGAATGACAATCAAGAACACTGGTCAAGTATTTATTGGCGACTTTTCAGATTTTCCAGCTACAGTGGTCGGAGCACCTGAGTCACTAAACATTTGTGGGAATGTGCGTACTTCTGGTTCGTTTATAGCCAATGCATTTTCCTGTAGCTCAGATTTAAGATTCAAAAAAGATATTACAAGCATCGACAATGCTTTACAAGATGTAATGAATTTAAATGGAGTTAGTTATAAATGGAAAACTGAAAAATTTACAAAAAGAGGATTTACCGAAGACAAACAAATTGGCTTAATCGCGCAAGAAGTAGAAGATGTCATTCCTGAATTAGTCCATACTGCAACTGATGGTTATAAATCAATTGATTATCAAAGTCTATCTGCAGTTCTAATCGAGGCGATTAAGGAACAACAAAAAACCATCGAAGCTTTAGAAAAGAGACTTACGGCCTTAGAAAAATAAATAACGTAAAAACTCGATTGTGTTAATTTGAAAGGGATTCGTTTTGATGAATCCCTTTTACTTACATGACTTATTTTAGCTAAAGTGTTTAGAACAACTTTTCTGTCCGAAGCATTTATGTTCAACAAGTGGGACTAAGATCTCTGAAATTCGTACTTTAAAGCAGATTTCTTCCAAAAGTAAACCAACAGCCATGAAAAAATTTATACTTCTTTCACTTTTAATTGGCTTACTTATTTTTGGGTTCTTTAAGGCCAGAGGCTATTATTACTGGCAGAAAGAAAAAGAAAGAAGAGCAACATTCTACGAAAATCTTGTGGACACTTCTTCGCCAACTGTAGGTAAAGACTCCATTATGATCGAATACCAACAAGATATGCGCCTTATTCATACATACGTACCACCTGATTACGAAAAGGACTCTACAAGCAGATACCCAGTGATTTACATGATGGATGGTGAATCCTCATTTAACGATCTGGAAAATATGGGGCCTGAATGGGAAATAGATGAAGTGATCAATGTCGCATCACAACAGGGAAAGCAAACAGCAATTGTCATTGGCATTAATCAAGCTGAAGATAGAGATGCAGAATACACGCCATTCATCAACGATGACAATCCTGATGCGCATGGTACTGAGTTTGCCAATTGGGTGACTACAGACCTTAAGACCTGGGTTGACAATAATTTTAGGACAAAAACGGATGCAGCATCAACAAGCATTGGAGGTATTTCAAGAAGCGGTATGATGGCTTACTTTATGCTGATGCAGCACCCTGACATCTTTGGCAATGCAATCATCCAATCACCTTCTATGTGGGTGGATCACGATAAACTCTTTGCTATGGCACTAAGCAAGGAACAATTAAGCGACAAGAAAATATTCATCAGTGTGGGTCAGTATGAAGGCAACATTATGGTACCACATGCTGAAGAGATTTATGACAAATTTAGTGCCTTGGGATTGGGAGATAACCATCTAAAGTTTCAGCTCATTGAAAATGAATCTCATTGGCATATCACGTGGAGAAAATCGTTTGCTTTGGCATATCCGTGGTTGATGGATAAGTAGACGCCTGAACTACATAAATCGTCAATTATGATAAGACCTTTTCTTCAACAGGTTTTTCACAAACGGTCTTGGGTTGCTGGATTTCAGACTGTCCAATAAGCATAGAACTGGGAAAGCTAAGTTCGAAAATTGATCCTTCGTCGACTGTACTTGATACATCAATATTCCCATTCAGCGAATCCATAATTTTCTTACAAGTAGCCAATCCCAAACCCGTACCTTCGTATTTTGAATGGTTATGGAGTCGGCTAAACATTTCCCAAATTTTATCAAAAAACTCTTCTTGAATGCCAATGCCATTGTCTTTAAAAAAGATCGAAAATGTATCGACATACTTTTCATAATGTATGATCACCAATGGATTTTCTGACTCATTATATTTAATGCCATTTTCAACTAGGTTTTTGAACAATAGAAAAAAGGAAGAATAATTTCCGATAATGGTAGGCAACTGCTGATCTATTTGTATATCAGCATCTCGCTCTTTAAGCGTGTGACTAATGGTATTTTTCAATTCTTTACATATCACATTTAAATCTACCTTTTCACGAATGCCTTCATATTCAGAACTAGAGAACTTAGAATATTCCAATAAATCCTCGATTAAAAAATTCATTCGTTTTCCACCTTGTTTTAAAAAGGTAAAATATTCTTGAATTTGTTCGTCTTTGACATGATTGAGGCGTCGTTCTAACAAACCTGTGAAACTGATAATATTGCGCAGAGGTGTCTTAAGGTCATGAGAGGCTATATATGCAAATCTCTCCAGTTCCATATTAGAATTTTTCAGCTTAATATTACTACTCTCTAACTCTTTTGTTCTTTCTTCCACCTGTGCTGTGAGCTGATCATTATACTGTTGCTTTGTTCGATTTGCATTATATAATTGAAAAGCTAGAATAGCAATCAACAATGCTATCAAGCCACTAATTAGCATCACTAGATTTTTAGCTTTTAATTTAGCATTAGTATTTTCTTCTCTAGATTTGAAAAGCTCAATGGCAATTTGCTTTTTATCTGATTGGTATTTTGCTTCTAATTCGAGTGCAAGTTCTTCTTTAGATCGAAGGTCCAACATGTCATGTTGTTCAGAAGCGGCTTTTTGAAAATATAAAGCATCTTTGAAATTACCTGATTTTTCATGAAGTTTAGCTAATAACTGAAGTGCTGATAATTTAAAGGTTTCTAAGTTATTTGTCATAGCTAAATCATAAGTAGTGTTTGCTTTTGCAAAAGCGACTTCATAGTTACCTAATTCGGAGCATATGAGAGCCCATGTATTGTATAATGCAAACAACTCTGTATATCTTTCTCCTATTGTTAGCAGTTTTTCTTCTGCCTCGATAAAAGACTTTCTGGATTTTTTAGGCATTCCTAAATAATACTGACACTCTCCCATAAGTCTGAGTGTGGATGTGATTCGTAAATCCTGTGCATATTCCTTACAAATATCATATGCTTCAGACAAATACGACAAAGCTGTTTCGTAATCTTTTTGTTTGACATAGTATTCGCCTATCCGATGATATGGACTACCCAAACAAGATCTATTTTTCTGCTTCTCTCCCTTCTCCACTGCTAGTTGAAGATATTTAAACGCATTGTCGTTATCGTCAACTGAAAGATAAAGGTATCCAATATTAGAAAGTATAGTTATCTCTTCTTTTACTTCACCTGTTTCTTCGTGGACCTTTAAGGCAGATAAAAAATAATTTAGTGATTCTTCAATATTGCCTTTTTCCTTTTGCACTAACCCTAAGTTATTCAAGGCCTTCATTTCACCTTCCAAAAACTTTGTCGATTTAGATAAGCTCAAACATTTTTCCCAATGATCAATTGCCTGAGCCGAGTTGCCTTCTAACTGGGCGGCAATTCCCATATAGTTATGTGCTAAGGCGATTCTATTGTTGTCTTGTAGTTTTTCTGAAATTCGTAAAGCTTCTTCAGCATATTCACGACATTTCACAATGTCTAATTGATGGTGTGCAAAGCTTAACTCAAATAACACATCTATCTTGCTTGTATCATTTGACAGCGTTACTAGTTCTTGTTTTAAGCTATCCATCCTAGCAAGTTGCGCTGCTGAGAATGAGCAGGCAAAAAATAGAATACAAATTGTAAAAACTAAATAACGGACTAGTCTAGTATGTTTTCCAATACACATTTGCTCATTTAAGATACAGGTAAAAATTTACAGTGACAAGGTCATGATTTTTTAGTTAAGTTCAAAGAAAAGATACCTCATACCGAAAAAGAAAGTTGTATTGGACTATTGCTAACTGCCAACGCCTCTTTTTGAGTATTGTATTCGATCCATTTTCCCATATCAAAATAGCATGTGCATACTCAAGCATATCATCGGACTTATGCTAATAATTGGGATTTACTCCAATATAGCTTACGCCCCTTCAGGGCTGTGGTTCAGTTACGACATCAAACCAATGGCGTTGCCATTGGCTATATGCTTTGCGCCCTTTCAGGGCTAACATGTTTTACAAGCAATTTATTTAGTGAATATTACTAAAGTTCTATTTGATCGATCATGTTTTGTCTTAATTCGATTTACTTTACAAAAAACAAATTGAAATAAAAGCCTTGAAAGAGCGCTAGATTATAGCCAAGGGTACAACCCTTGCTAAAACAATCATTTTATTCATAAGCCCTGAATGGGCGTAAGCAAAAACATCATGGAGCAATCATTATTAATCTGTCAATTAGAGAAACGTATTCCAATTAGATCAAAAAATGCAAGAAAAATTATTCAATTATCATTTGCAATAATTCATTCTCAATATTTAAATCAGTATTTTCAATAGATAACATTAAAACAAAACCATTATGAAATTAGGTGCATTTTCAATCAGCTTGAGTGTAAAAGACATTCAAAAATCCAAAGCATTTTATGAATCATTGGGCTTTACTGTATTGGCTGGTAAACTTGAACGAAATTATCTCATCATGAAAAATGGCGAGTCTTTGATCGGCTTATTCCAAGGCATGTTCCAAGGCAACATAATTACCTTCAATCCTGGGTGGGATTCCAACGCAAAAAACCTTGATGAATTCGATGATATCCGCGTCATTCAAGAATCACTTAAAAAAGATGGTATTAATATCCCAAATGAAATAGATCTTGAAAGTTCAGGACCAGCTAACATCACCATCACAGATCCAGATGGGAATGTTATTCTATTGGACCAGCATCGATAATCACTATAAACCATTCACTCTACGGAGATTTCATCAACAAAAAGCCAACACGGAGCTCCTGGAGCTGGATGCCAATCGGGATTGACCAAATTGCTTTCTACTTTGACACGCACAAATCTTGCTTGCTTTGGTTCGAATGTCTGAGTGAAATTTCTAATCTCATTTGATGCACTTTCTGTAGACACTGGATATTTCTTATACACTGCCTTCTTAAAGTTTATTCCATTTTCGGACAGATCAATCTTAATTGCTTTTGGATAAAATATATAGGAAGACGTTGCTTCAAGTGCTCCTACAGTCACAGAGGATATTAATTCAGACTTTCCTAAATCTAGTGTTGCTGTCAGATGTTCCTTTTCATAACCAATCCAATTCCCATCTGTAAATGTTGTACTCCCCTTTTCTAAATCAATTAAGGATTTAGCGCCTTTTGCTTCATATCGTTCACTCGGCGGTTTGGCTAAAGTGATATGTTTTGGTAAAAACTTGACTCTGGCAAACTGCTTTGTTTTAATCTCACTAGACTCCCATCCTTCTTTTATGGAGATGACTTTTAAATTCGTCGATTCTGTCAACACAATCAGTGAGTCATATTTTAATGAGTTAGAATCAGGGTCACTGTCATCAGTAGTATAATACAAGTTGACATTCTTAAAATTTGTTTTCAACTCGACCGACATGGTGTCTGTAAACAAATCTTTATCGGCAATGATCAATGGTGCTTTTAATCGCGCGTCACCAAAGATATGTTCATCAACTCCAACATTGACGATCGTCTTCGGCTTGTTACGTCTAAATGACTCTACTCCTTCTTCAGTCACTTCCGTCTGCCATAGATACAAGTTTTTGAGACGAGTTAATTCATTAAAAATTGAAAAACTATTGTCTGTCACTTTGGTCCCATAGACGTTTAAGTATTGCAAATATTTTAATTCTTTGAGTTGCTTTATTCCAGCATCAGTGATTTCAGTTTGCTGTAAAAATAATTTTTGTAAATGAGGAAATCGTTTCACAATTGCCAAGTCACTATCTGTTATACTGCTAGATTCCAAATGTAACCCAACGATTTGTTTGCCAATCGATTTTAGTGCCTTCAATGTGTGTTTATTTAAATTTTTTCTTCGTGACAAATCCACTTCCACAAACGAACTTTCATTATCTATCCTGTAAACTGGAATCCCTTTAGCTCTAATTTTTTCTAAGTCTTTTTCACTTAATGGACTCACTTGTATATCAGCTACATCATCAGATGGGGTAATGAATTTCTGCAATACTGCCTTCATATTATCATCCTTGTCCAACTCTTTTACGCTTGCATCAAAGTCAGCGCCTTCTCTAATCCACCATGATAAAATTGCTATTTCATCATCCAGTAATTGTTGCTTCCCTTTTGGAGGCATATGTTCTTTTTCTTCCAGTGGCAAATGAATGCGTTGCAATAGCAGACTGTTCTCAACATCACTTTTTATAAATAATGGTCCAGTCTTTCCCCCTGCCAACATTCCTTCTTGAGTGGTCATAAGCAAGTCGCCTTTTGTTTTGGATTCGCTATGACATCTGACACATTTGTCATTCAATATGGGTTGAACCAAATCATCAAATACGATAGCATTTTCAATATCTACAATTTGATTTTTCTGTTTTTTGAAATTTGAATCCGCTATTAAAAAATCACTTCCATGAGTTAAAGACCCACCGAAATGTCCAGTCAATATTAAGCCCAAAATTGTTAGAGAAAACGTTGAAATATAAAGCTTGCTCCCATCTGCTTTTTGATTTTTGTTTAAATAATAAATAAGCACTGAAAAAGCAGCTACCCCAATGCCAAGCCACTTGTGATTCCACAATAGACCTTCGTCATAACCGCCTTGTAAAGACAATCCATAACCTGAACCTGCAGCAATAATTGCTCCCATCATTCCCCAAAACAAAGAAAATGTTATAGCAGCATTAAATGTGTTTTCTTTCTTCCATCGATTATGGATTTCCATCATAAAGGCCAATAACAAAAAGCCAATAGGCAGATGCAAGATTAATGGATGTAGCCTTCCTAATATACTCAGCAGTCCTTCCATTTAAGCTATAATGTCATGCACAACTTTGCCATGTACGTCAGTCAATCTAAATCGACGCCCTTGATATTTGTAGGTTAATTTTTCGTGATCAATACCCAGCAATCTCAAAGTTGTGGCTTGGAAATCGTGTACATGCACAGGATTTTCAATTATGTTATAACCAAGTTCGTCAGTCTCTCCGTATACGATACCAGGCTTAATGCCTCCCCCAGCCATCCAGATACTAAAGCTTCTAGGATGATGATCTCTACCATAATTGTTTGCGGTCAATGCACCTTGGGAGTAATTTGTCCTGCCAAACTCACCACCCCAAATCACCAATGTCTCCTCCAGCATTCCTCGTTGTTTGAGATCCATTATCAATGCAGCAGAGGCTTGATCCGTATCCATCGCCTGTCCACCTATTTGAGTTGGCAGATTATCGTGGTTATCCCATCCCATGTGATACAATTGGATAAAATTTACACCACTTTCTGCCAATCGTCTTGCCAACAAACAATTAGCGGCATAGGTACCTGGTTGCATAGAGTCTGGACCATACATTTTATAGATGTGATCTGGCTCATTTGAAATATCCATCACATCAGGTACAGAAGTTTGCATCCGATAGGCCATTTCATATTGAGCGATACGACTACTAATCTCAGGGTCACCAAACTCTTGCAGTTGGTTGTGATTGAGCTCAGCAATTTTATCAAGCATTCGCCGTCTGCTTTGTCTGTCAACACCATCAGGGTCTTTCAGATACAAGACAGGATCTTTTCCAGAGCGGAATTGCACACCTTGATGCAATGAATGTAAAAATCCATTTCCCCACAATCTGGAATACAAAGGCTGTCCAGCCGGACGTCCTGTTCCTCGGGACAATAATACGGTGAATGCAGGTAAATTTTCATTAGAACTGCCGAGACCATAACTCATCCAAGCTCCCATGCTCGGTCGTCCAGGTTGCTGTGATCCGGTTTGAAAAAAGGTGATTGCTGGATCGTGATTGATCGCTTCCGTGTGCATGGACTTGACGATACATATATCGTCGGCAATCTTTGAGGTGTAAGGCAGTAAATCACTGATCCAAGCACCACTTTGTCCATACTGTTCGAATGGAAAAATCGATCCTACCAATGGAAAATTATCTTGACCTGATGTCATCCCAGTCAAACGCTGTCCATTGCGAATAGATTCAGGCAAATCTTCTCCTCGACGTTCATTCAGCAATGGTTTGTAATCAAACAACTCATATTGCGAAGGACCTCCGCTTTGAAACAAATAAATCACTCGTTTGGCTTTAGGAGCAAAGTGCAGATCTTTTATGACACCTCCATTATCGTCAGAATTAGAGCCTAGTATTTGGTGAGAAGTCGAATTAAAAAAATTCATACCCAACAAAGAACTAAGTGCTGCGGTGCCAATGCCGATGCTAGACTTTGATAGAAAATTTCTTCTGTTTAAAATAAATGAACGCTCTTTAATGATCTTTTCCATATCAATACATTAACCTCTTGAAATTGATTCGTCCAAATTAAAAATAGCACTTGCTACCATTGCATATGCAGCCATCTCAGATTTCTCTATTTCGAAAGGAATATGAAATTCACCAATAGCCAAATAATCTTCAGCTTTTTGAGGATCGTCTGAAAAATAATTTAATTCTTCTTCCAAATAGTCTACTAAAGATTGTACTTCTGAATTGGTTGGTTTTCTAGATGTGACCAATTCAAAAATACCCGCAATTCGTTGTTCAGGTGAATCTTGCTTTTCGATTACATTTTGCGCAAGCAGTCGACTTGCCTCTATGATTTGAGGATCATTCATTAGGACCAACGCTTGGAGAGGTGTGCTGGTCCGCTGTCTTTTCACTGTACATAAATCTCTCGTGGTCGCATCAAAGGTCATCATACTTGGTGGCGGAACTGTACGCTTCCAAAACGTGTAGAGGCTTCTCCGATACAACTTGAATCCTTCATCAGGAATATACTTGGTGAGGCTACCACCGCCTCCACCGATTGTCTCTGCCCAGAGGCCTTCTGGTTGATAAGGTTTTACACTTGGTCCGCCGATTGTTTTTGAAATTAATCCACTAGCTGCTAGTGCATGATCACGAATCATTTCGGCTGATAGGCGCAATCGAGACGCTCTTGCCAGTAAAACATTTTCGGGATCTATTTCTAACAATTCTTCAGATACTTTAGCAGACTGCTGATAGGTCGAAGACTGAGCAATGTACTTCAACATTGACTTCATATCCCAATTGTCTTCTTTAAATTTTATCGCCAAATAATCTAATAATTCTGGATGCGACGGCAATGCACCTTGATTACCAAAATCGTCCGAAGATGCTACGATCCCTGTACCAAACATTTGTTGCCACAGTCGATTGACGGCGACTCTTGCCGTCAGTGGATGTTCATCTTTAAACAACCATTCCGCAAGTCCTTTACGATTTGGAGCTAAGTCTTTATCAAAAGCTAAAACACTTTCTGGCGTATTTGGATAAACAGGTGTTGTTGGTTGGTCATATGCTCCTCTATTCAGAATGTGCGCTTGTCTTGGTTTTTCCATGTCCTTCATGACCATCAATGGAATCTCTTCCAGTGTATCCAGATTATTGATGAATGTAAGTGTTTGTTCTACTTCCTCTTTTGTCAAGGTGATGTACGGCTCAGGAATAGATCCGTAACCAATTTGACCTACTTCTTCCACATTATTAAAAAAGCTGAACAACTGGTAATAATTCTTTTGTGATAAGGGGTCATATTTATGGTCATGACATCGTGCACATTCCATCGTCAAGCCTAAAAATGCTGTACTAAATGTCTGCGCTCTGTCTGCCACATATTCTGTACGATACTCCTCGCCGATCACTCCACCTTCTTGAGTGATTTTATGATTTCTGTTAAATGTTGTTGCTATCAAATGTTCGCGATTTGCATCAGGCAACAAATCACCAGCTACTTGCCACGTCACAAAATCTTTATAGCTCAAATTTTTATTGAAGGCGTGAATCACCCAATCCCGCCAAGGCCATGTAATTCGCTCTAAGTCATCTTGATAACCATGAGAATCTGCGTATCGGGCGATATCTAACCACTGCACTGCCATGTGTTCACCATAGGTCGGCAATGACAATAAGCGGTCTATCTGCTTATCAAAGGCATCGGAACTGTCATCATTTATGAACGCTTCGATCTCTTCTATTGTAGGTGCAATACCTGTCAAATCAAAACTAAGTCGACGAAGTAACTTTTCTTTTGAAGCACGAGTATTCGGACTTATTTGATTGTCTTCTAATTTTTTCAGGATAAAACGGTCAATCTCATTATTGATCCAATCTTGGTTGACGACATCTGGGACTGGCTCTTTTTTCGGCGGTGTGAATGACCAATGTTCTTTCCATGTTGCCCCTTGCTCAATCCATTTTTTTAGAATTTCTTTTTCATGTTTGTCTAGTTTCAAATTTGATTCTGGCGGTGGCATGACATCATCTACATCGTCTGTAAATATTCGATAGACAAGCGTACTGCTGTCTGGTTGGAATGGAATGATGGCATAATGATCCTTATCATCTCCAAGTGCGGCAAAAGCTGATTCTTCTGTCGCAAAGCTGAGTCCAGCTTCTAAGGTATTTTCATCAGGTCCGTGACATTTGAAGCAACGATCCGATAATATTGGCTTGACATGAAAGTTGAAATCTATTGTTTCTGGGATCAGCTGCTTTTG
>CALLFA010000055.1 GCA_937997635.1 uncultured Saprospiraceae bacterium
CCACCATTACAATTGCAATTGGAATCCCAGGTACTACCCACAAAACAAATAATGCCATCATCACAAGGTGTCCCAATCAGATTATTATCGAAGTTGGGGCATTGGTCTATTGCATCACACGCTCCATCACCATCAGAATCACTCACTGGTGTTCCTACACAGTCGCAATTGTTGTTGTACGTATCATTTGCTGTACAAAGGTCATTATCATCACAAATTTGACCAATCAGATTATTGTCAAAATTAGGACATTGATCAAAAGCGTCGCATGTACCATCGTTGTCACTATCAGTAAATACCCCACCAGAGCACTGGCAATTGGCATCGAATGTTTCACTTAATGTGCAAGGATCGCCGTCATCACAAGGACTGCCTATCAATGCATCATCTATCCCATTGCACTGATCTTGTGCATCACACACACCATCACTATCAGAATCTTGAAATGAACCTCCTGAGCAATTGCAATTGCTGTCCCAGGTTTCTCCAATTGTGCAAACATTTCCATCATCGCATGGCGTATTTATTAATGAATTATCAAGTACTGGACAAGAATCAGCACAGTCTATCAATCCGTCGTTGTCTGAATCTACAAAAACATTTGCCGCTTTTGGAGTTCTATTCGGCAACTGTACGCACCAGTGCGCAGCAACATTATTGTCAAGACTTGGGTCGATAAGTGCAAGACTTTTAACACCCTGCGCAGGTTCGTCTGTCCATGGAGCAGAAACCCCATAGGTTACCACATCAATCGGATTACCAAAAAGATCGGATAAGCGGATTGTCTCACCGTTGCTACTAAGTCCACCTGTATAATTACCGTCAACGGTGACACCATATGTGTTCTGTACAAAAGCAGAATCTCTGGCAATAAGGTAATATTGACCTGGAAAAAGTTGTCCACCATTGAAGTCATAAGTAATCCCATCAGAAATCCTTAACCCCTCCATATCAATTGGGAGAAAGGAATTGTTAACTAATTCTAGGAATTCCAAGTCATTGGCACCATTTGGGCTATAGTCTATTTCATTAATTGTAAGGCCACTGTAATCAACTCCAGTAAAACATCCAAGATCGTTTTCTGTACCAGGTGTAAACAGCGAATTGCACTGCACACTCCAATTGAGGTATGTATCATTATCTACAGTACCATCCACAAGCGCAAGGCTATAATCAACAGCACCTCCATCGGCATTGAAATCCCAAGGGAAGATGTCGTCGTAAGTCACTGCATCCAGTAAAACATTTCCAGAAAGGGTGATTCTTTCTAGCCAAAGTGTTTCACCAGAATTTGATAGCCTACCACCATACGAATCAAATGGCACAAACCCATACCTCTCTTGAAATCTGGTCACGTTTTCTGCAAGTACGATAAAATCACCTGGTTGGATTATTGTATTCTCTGGAAAGAAATAATCAATTCCCCTAGAAAAGAACACATTTGTCAAATCTATTGGCGCCGAGCTTATATTTTTTAATTCTACAAATTCATAATTAGTGCCTGATACCACTACTGAATTGACCAATCCATCCATTGGGTTGTAATGAATTTCATTTATGACAATACCGGAAAATCCATGTTGCCCAAAATCCGTAAAGAAATTTTCAGCTCGTGGAGTGGTGAATACTGATTGAATACTCCAGTTCATGGGGTCAGTATTATCTAGTGCACAATCTTGAAGTGCCAAACTGTAAAAACCTCTATCGGCTGTTCCAGGCCAAGGCAGGCCATCGTTGTATCTGACACTATCAATCAAATTTCCCAGAGGATCGACTAAGTGCAATAATTCTCCTCCGTCATCTAATTTCTCGCGGTATTCTGCATCTGGTTCGAAACCGTATTTATATAAAAACCACTCTTTATCCTCCGCTAGCACGACAAAATCATTTGGGGCAATTGTCAAGCAATCTGTGATGTCGAGATCAACGCCACCTTCTATAAAATCCAATCCATTTAAATTAAGAGTAAAAGAACCGCAATTTTTAAGTTCAATGAATTCGAAATTCCTTCCTGAAATGGTATCGCCATTGACAATTTCATCATTTGGATTATAGTGGATTTCGTTAATTACCAAACCATCGTAATTTTCAGCTACGAAGTATTCCTGAGTGCAAATAGCACTCCATTTCCCATTGTTTAGTCTTGTCCGCGCGGTTAGAAAAGTGAGACCTTTCTTACTTATTTGTATTGGCCCTGTATAGACAAGAGCAGATGCTGATGTTGCTCCACCTGGCTCTCTAGGATCAGAACCGTCTATGGTGTAATAGATCGTACCAGCATCAGTCGTATTGCT
Source organism: uncultured Saprospiraceae bacterium (assembly GCA_937997635.1). GTDB lineage: Bacteria > Bacteroidota > Bacteroidia > Chitinophagales > Saprospiraceae > CALFUK01. The sequence continues at coordinate 2,295 of CALLFA010000055.1, forward strand.
TATGGTTACAAGTGAGTTTAGGTTAAAGGTGCCACTGCCTGGCGCAAAATCAGGTGGTGAAAGAAATTCACCATCAATCCAGGCAGATCTCAATTGCAACCAATTTTTCATTTCTGCAATTTCTTGGCTATACCCTCCAAATCTTGGGTTGTACATTTGTCCTGTCCATCTGGCTCCATTGCGCACTTGTGATTCTGTAATTATGTTGACAAGACTATCGATCAACATGTTTAGTTCACTAGTCTCCAATATATTGTTCCGTCGCCACTCATACCAAGAGTCATATATCAGAGTCTCATAATCTGGATCATTTACCAGGTCTCTTATGTATGGTCTGCCATTATCATAATCCATCCAGTAATCAAACCCAGCAGAATTTGGATGAGAGGTAGCCCATCCTTCTACGATTTGCGATCTTTGGTCAAGAGAATTAATGGCTCTATCAAAATCCCAAACTGGTCCTGCTTCTAACAGCCCATTTCTATCTTTTTGAAAAAATGTACTTAATCTAAAGCCATCGGGTTCTTTAGAAAATGCTTTAAGCATATGGGGAATAATAAATGACTCAATATTGACCCTGGTCTTATAGCCTGAGATTGGATCCAGCCAATTTGGTGAAGTCAATGCATTTTCAAACTCGAGCAGTTCATTTTCAAAATATGACAACTGAGTGGGAGTGATTTCGCCAATATCAGGTGAGCGCATTTCTATACCAAAATCTGGAATAAAAGAATTAATGTAAGGAGTTACGATGTCTTGCTCTCGATCTAGTGATGCTAAGTAGCCACCAGTAAGTGCTTCACCCGAATTATCGGTGGGGTCTAATACTGTAATATCAACTCTATCATCATTTACTTCTATTCGTTCTGTCATAATATAAATGCCCCAGTAATCTGCTTCTTCTAGTGTATTGTCCTCGTTGTAATACACTTCAACAAATCTTGTCCTAGGTGCATATTTACCTAAACGATTACTAATCTCATACATCAACGGATTGGTAATTAAAGGCCTATCAAGTCGTCCTGGGGCATACAATACCCAATCTCCATCTGCTGGCATTCCAAGCATTTCCACGTCCCTATCTGAACCATCTTCATTTTGAAACTCAACTCGCCACTGCTTTTTAGGGAAAGAAGAAGAAGAAGAACCTCTGATACGCATACCTGCTCTACTCGCTATACTGGGAGGGTCGTCCCCATTAGCACGACCATTATTGTTGGGTTCTATGATTGAAATGAAAGTCGTCTGCTCAGTAGAATCATTCAAAACTTGATTGTAAGTATGAATCAAAACCATGGGAATATCCGAACTGGCATTGGCCATGCTTGAAGTCATTTCTACAAACCGCTCCGTTTTAATGACACTAACATTTCCATTATTAAAAAAAAATGCTGCTTTTACTGTAGTTGTCTCACTGATAGGAATAGGTGAACTATAAATGGAGGATGAATTTGTAGGGTTAGAGCCGTTTGTTGTAAATCTTAAAACGCCATCTGCAGCATCTGTTGTCAACACCAAATTGAATGGGTTAACAAATGTTTTTGAGCTTTCGCTGAATTGTATATTTGCATCCAAGGAAAGGCTGTTCGATTGAGCTGGCGTCGGTATTTTAAATATCCTTGTTGTAGCGCTGCCGTCAGTAGTTCTTCCAAAAGATTCGTCGTCTTTCAAGGAAGGGAGGACTAATGTGGAAATAATTGTTAGACCATCTGGATCAACTAATAAAATGGTTTCTTCATCAGAAAGTCTAAAGTTTAGATGATTTTCACCTTGGTTTTCATCTTCGTCAGCCCACAAGATTAAGTGTCCACCTGGTGGAACCGTCGTTAGAGCAGCGTTACCCGAGATGATCTCATGTTTATCAAGATTAGTAGGATCATCAGTCATATAGTACCCAGATAAATCTAGACTAATGTTGCCACTATTATAGATTTCGATCCAATCGTCATGCTCATTGAAATTATCAGTAATGCTAGTGACATTTTGGACCAGTGCTTCGTTAATGAAAAGCTGAGCATGCGAGGCACATATTGAAAAGAAGAAAAGAAGGATAAGAGAATTTTTTTCCATAGGTCATTTCTACTATTGACATCAGATGATCATTTATAATCAAAACTACCATCGCCTGCTCTTCCCATACCTCCATTTGCTTGACATCCCTCTTCATTATTAGGCAACGATAGCTCTACAAATGTTTCATAGCTGACGGAAAACCTAGTATAGAAGCATTGAAAAATTTGAATCAGCTCTCCTTATACAGGTTTTCAATTGAGACATTAATTTAAGAAAATAGCCACATGGTTTAGCTAATTTTAACTTTGAATTGTATGCAAAAACAAGTCATTATTAAAAATTAACGCTTTTTAGATGGTTTGACGCCTGAATACACAAAGAAAACCGAAGATGAGATGGAGTTATACCCAACTCTAATGAATGTATTCTTCAAGTTCTTTAAAGTGTTTCATCGCAGATCTAAATTCATTTTTGTCGACTTGGAGTAAAGATGAATGTAAAAATGAAACCAGATGCTCCATAGGCATATTGCCAGTCAATTCATCTTTTGCCATTGGGCAACCACCAAAACCGTTGATTGCGCCATCAAAACTCCGGCAACCACTTTCATAAGCGGCCTTTATTTTTTCTTCCCATGTGTGCGGTGTTGTATGCAAATGAGCATTGAACTCCACATCTGGAAATCTTGGAATTAGATTAGAAAATAAGTAGTTTATGGAGACAGGATTCGATACACCTATAGTATCAGACAATGAAAATAGTCGAATGCCCATACTGTATAGCTGGCTCACGTACTTTTCTACTATTTCTACATTCCATTCATCACCATACGGATTGCCAAACCCCATAGATAGATAGACAAGCAATCGTTTATTATTTTTAATTGCAATTGCTTGTATGTCTGAAATACGTTCGAATGACTTCTCTATTGTTGCATTGGTATTTCTTAGTTGGAATGTTTCTGAAATGGAAAAAGGATAGCCAAGAATATCGACTTCATCAAATGTCACAGCATCATGTGCACCACGTTTATTGGCAACAATGACTGAGAACAATGAGTGAGTCGAAGACTTGTCAAGTGCTTTTAAGAGTTCACCAGTATCTGCCATTTGAGGGATGGCTTTAGGACTCACAAAACTACCTATATCGATTCGATCAAATCCCACTTTGAGTAGAGCTTTGGCATAGGCAATTTTATGCTCTGTTGGAATAAATGATTTAATGCCCTGGAGGGCGTCTCTAGGACACTCGATTAGTTTGACATGGTCCATACTAAACTGTAGATCTGTATTCTTTTTTGTCTATGACTATCTTTGCGATTATTTCTTTTAAAATCTCGGAAGTTCCTCCTCCGATAGGACCAAGTCTACTGTCTCTAAACATCCGTGCTAGTGGGTACTCTTCCATATACCCATAACCTCCTAAAAACTGCAAACAATTGGTAATGACTTCATCTGCGATTTTCGTGGAATTTAGTTTTGACATACACGCTTCTTTGACTATATACGTGCCTTTTTGCAATTCTTTCGCAACTCGATAATTATATGTTTTAATCATATCCACATCGCATTCCATTTCTGCAATTCGATGTCTTAGTGCTTGGAATTTATCAATCGATTTTCCAAATGCAATTCTTTCTGACATATACTTTTTCGTATACGCAATCGCATATTCCGCTCTAGCGTGAGCATTAACCCCCATGATCAATCGTTCTAATGCAAAATGCTGCATGACATAATAAAATCCTTTGCCAGATTCGCCCATCAAGTGTGCAGCTGGAATTTGTACATTGTCAAAGGCAATTTCTCCAGTATCAGATGCTCTCCAACCTAATTTATCAAGCTTTGATGCACTAACACCAGGAGTATCTCTATCAATTAAAAAAACGCCCATTGATTTTGGATTGTCTTCAATATCCATTTTAGCGATGACGACTAGGTAATCAGAATAGACACCATTTGTAATAAATGTTTTTGATCCATTTATAACATAATGTTCGCCATCCAAAACAGCAGTAGTCCGCATAGCACCTACATCAGATCCACCGAAGGGTTCTGATATACACAGACAACCAATTTTATCTCCATTGATGCTGTCTCTTAAGTAGCTTTGCTTTATTGCTTCTGTTCCTTCTGCATTCAAATGAGTCATTGCAAGATATGCATGTGCCCACATAGCGGCAGCAAAACCACCAGAATTCACCTTCTGTAATTCTTCTAGAAAAATGACTGTATAAAATATGTCCAAATCTAGACCACCATATGCTTCTGGATAATTAATTCCAAAGTAGCCCATCTCTCCAAATTTTTTCCAAATAGACTTATCTATTCTTCCTTCTTCTTCCCATTTGTCTATATGTGGTGCAACCTCTTTATGGAGAAAATCCTGAAGACCTTCTCTAAACAAATTATGCTCTTCTGTAAAAAATGAATCGTACATTTAATCGTATTTAGAATAGTAAGTTTGGTTTAACTAATGCATTGATGGGCTTACCCATTTTTTTGAGATAAGCTTTACCATAAAATTCTTCAAATGCTAACAACCCTTTTTCCGTAAAGTGAGGAATTATAGTTGCCCAAATCATTTTTTCTGCTTCTTCTCCTTTTTTAACTTGTCTAACTGATTGCTGTGACACCCAATAATAAGCCACCATCCAGGCATTAATGGACAATTGTGCATACATCCCATTAAATAACTCAGGTTTCAAATTTCCTATGGCTACCCCAAAGGCAAATGCTTCGTTATTGCGCAAAATCGATACCTCTGACCAGATATTCATCACTCTGCGTATATGCTTGTGCTCCAAGACTGAACTGTCTCTGAAGATGAATTTATATCTACCTTGCAATATCCTACAGGTGCGTACATCCAACGTAAGATTAGTAAATGCCGGAAATCCCTGTCGCTGGTCTTGTATTGCTCTTACTTCTTTTACCATGCGCACAACAAGATCATTGAGGATGTGAATTTTGTTTTTATAATGATAAGCCAGATTTCCTCGACTCATTTCACAAGCTTTCGCAATATCTGCCAGTGTTACTTGATGAAAACCCAATTCATTGAATTGATCTATAGAAACAGATAAAATACGTTGTTTTGTATTCATAGTTATGCGAAACAAAAATAGTAATATATTTTAGTCTTCAAAGACTAATTGTATTTATCCTATAAACAGTGCCCTTGAAATAGTTCATTACATCATGATGCTGTTCGGTGATCCATTAAGACAAAGTCCATTTGATGACAACATGGACACATACCGTTGTTTTAAGTGAAGTGGTTGCCGTTTTTTGTGTGTTTAATCAATTCGCATTTGACAATTGACTTCTTTATGTGAAGTCAATCTTATAACAATTGTTAATTAGCGGGATCAAGACATAATTTTTGGTGTTTTCGAGGACAACAATATAACTACACCACATGATTTATATGTGGAATTAGCTTAATTTTGAGTCTAATAATTATGATGCATATCCAAAACCTTAACAGACGTACGTCATGGCGACAGTATAATAGAATATCTAATATGGCTGTTGTTTTCCTTTTATTTCTTGGTAGTCCTTTCCTTGTGGAGGCACAAGTTTATATAAATGAGATAATGCCCTCCAATGAGTCCATCATCGCCGATAACTTTGGTGAATACGATGATTGGATTGAAATATATAACAGCGGTGCTAGTCCAGTAGATTTAAATGGATATTATCTGAGTGATAATCCAGATAATCCTTCAAAATTTCTAATTAGCTCAACACTAGTTGTTCCTGCAGGAGGATATGCGTTGTTTTGGGCTGACGAGGATCAATTACAAGGTTTCAATCATACAAACTTTAAATTAAGTGCTTCAGGGGAATTTGTCATGTTGACTGATCCAAATGGTGTATCTGTCATAGATAGTTTTAGTTTTGGCTCCGTACTTACTAATCTTTCTTTTGGACGGATTCAAGATGCATCATCGACCTTAGACGTACTCTCACCCCCAAGCCCACAAGCGACAAACAACAACAGTTTATCTCAATTTTCTGTGCCTGTCATATCTCCTAAGAGTGGTGTGTATACTGGGAGTCAACAAGTGACCATACAAGCACCAGTAGGATGTACCATTTATTATACACTCGACGGCAGTGAGCCAACCGCCTCTTCTTTAGTCTATAATAATCCTATTGCTGTAAACAGTAATCAAACAATCAGAGCGGCGTGCATAACCAATACATCCCTAACGAGTCAAGTGGCTACGGAAACATATCTAATCAACACAGATCATGATGTGGCAGTTATCTCCATCAGTATGGACCCAGACCATCTTTGGAGTGATCAGGAAGGTATGTATGTCGGAGGGACAAATGGTGTGTTGGGTTGTGGAGATAGTATTGCAAATTTTTATCAAGATTGGGAATATGCAGGAAATGTCATCATGTTTGATGAAGCCAATAATTGTGCATTTAATGTACATGGGGGGCTATCCATTTTTGGAAATTGTTCGAGACGTTATGCTCAGAAAAGTATTCAACTAAAAACCAAATCGAAATTCCAAAGTGAAGACATTCCATATCAGGTCTTCCCAACTCAAGAACAAGACGAGTATAGAAGACTTCGGTTTAGAAATGGAGGGAATCATTGGTTGCAGACCTTGTTTGCCGACGCTGTTTTTCAGCGGATACTTGAAAATGAAGTAGATCTTGATATCCAACCTTCCAGACCTTCAGTGATGTATTTGAATGATGAATATTGGGGGATTCACAATCTAAGAACAAGCTATAGTCGACATTATTTCAGAAGATATCATCCAAAATTTAAGGACGACGACTTTGATATTTTGAGAATGAGAAATTTGGCCACAAATTATGAAGTTATGGATGGAGACTCACTAGAGATGCAAGAAATAGTTGCATATTTCAATGCAAATGAACCTTTCACTAGTGCGGACTATGACTACGCGACTTCAAAATTTGATATCAGTAATTTTATTAACTATTACACCTCTCATATTTGGTTAAGACCACGTGATTGGCCTGCTACAGGTTCTCCTGCAAATCAAATTTTTTGGAAATCAAAAACCTCAGATTCCAAATGGAGAATTGCTGTTTTGGATACAGATGCTGGCTGGCATGAACCAGAACAAAATACAATTGTAGACATGCTGATTCCACCCCCAGATGGAGAAGGACGATTTGCACCGCAATCGACATTATTTTTCCGTCGATTGATGGATGTCCCTGAATTCCGTGCAGAGTTTATACAACGACTGTCTACTCAAATGAATACCATCTTTGATTCAAATAATGTAAACGCAGAAATTGACAACTATAGGAATTTGCTCGAGCCTGAAATAAATGATCACCTGGCGATGTGGGGCCCTCAGGGAGGTGTGCCTGATTACGACACTTGGGTGCATGAAATAGATTCATTAAAATCATTTGGTCCACTCAGAAATATTCATTTACGTGACAGCATCGAGCAATTCTATAATTTGTCAGAGGTCAATTTATCATTTTCCTTTGATGCAAATACGAATGGTCGAGTGCAGTTAAATTCAAATTTTTATGCAGTACCCTTCAATTATTCAGGACAATACTTCGCTAATACGCCAATAGAAATTCATGCTGTGCCTGATCCAGGATACCGTTTTAGTCATTGGCAAGAGACTGGGAATACAAACCCAAGTTTATACCAGGCCTTCTCGACTAATACGAACCTGACACCTGTATTTGTTCCAGCCCAAGACTTAGTGATTAATGAAATTCATTATAATCCAAATGGCAGTAGTGAAGCAGCTGAGTTCGTCGAGATTTACAATCCAGATGCTAATGCAAAGCCTTTGCATTTCTTTGAATTCGGTGAAGGTATTTGTTTTGAATTTCCAGAAGGAACTACCATTGGTCCTGGCGAGTATGTCGTTATTGCCAATGACGCAAGTGTCTATCAAGGCAATGGGTATCAGGTTTTTGAATTTGAATTTAGTAATCTGGATAACGATGGTGAACACCTAAGTTTGATCAATAGAAATAATCAGGTCATCGATTCATTGACTTATAACGATGGAGGAGATTGGATAGGTGTTGCAGACGGTGGATTTTAC
>CALLFA010000056.1 GCA_937997635.1 uncultured Saprospiraceae bacterium
TTTATACCATAAGCCCTGAAAGGGCGTAAGCAAAAAGACTAAGAATATCATTGATTGATAAAATCAAATACCAACTGGGTTACATCACTAGACAATTTGTAAGTAATTGTATATGTTTATTGAAACGATTTCTATTTTAAAAATTCTCCTTGGTTAAAAGCGACTAAAAATATTCAATTTTTCGCAAGTAGATTTATCCGATTACAATCAATTACATTAACCTTCTCATATCATTCCACAATCTAAACAACTCTATGTTGCATCAACATCTCATTCCACAACAAGCATCAGTGTCAATATCTAGGAAATGGTATAGAAACAGTATTTTAGTGAGAAAAAAACGCATGGAGTATAAATTTCTAGGCAAAACAGGTGTGAAAGTTTCAGAATTGTGTTTTGGTACAATGTCCTTTGGTGGTATTGCAGACGAAGCTATGTCAAGACAGATGTTTGATAAATGCAGAGAAGCAGGAATCAATTTTTTTGATTGTGCAAATGTCTATGTGGGTGGAAAATCAGAAGAAATTCTGGGTAAGTTCATCAAAGACTGTAGAGATGATGTTGTGATTACCTCAAAAGTCTATTTCAATACAGGAGATGGTAAAAACATGAGCGGTGCGTCTAGGTACCATATTGTGAGAGCAGTAGAGGATAGTTTGCGCCGATTGGATACCGAGTATATTGATGTATACTTTGTGCACAGATTTGATGACACGACACCAATTGAAGAAACAATGCGCGTATTGGATGATCTCGTGCGAGCTGGTAAAATACTCTATGTCGGAGCCAGTAATTTTGCAGCATGGCAAATTGCTAAGGCGAATGGTATTGCTGCCAAAAATAATTTATCACGGATTGAATGTATTCAGCCGATGTATAATTTGGTGAAAAGACAGGCAGAAGTAGAAATTCTTCCCATGGCCATGTCAGAACAACTCGCTGTCATCAACTACAGCCCCTTAGGCGGAGGTTTGTTGACTGGTAAATACAACCACGGCAACAAGCCTGACATTGGACGATTGGTTGATAACAAAATGTATCAAATCAGATATGGTGAAGCAACTTTATATGAGACTGCTGCAAACTTTACAGAGCTAGCAAATTCAGTGGGCATTAATCCTGTTTCTTTAGCCATTGCTTGGACAGCAAAACATGAAGGCATTACATCACCAATTATCGGTGCAAGAAATACAGAACAATTGCAAGCGTCTATTGATTCCATTCATGTGGAAGTTTCTGATGAATTGTATGCTCAAATAAGTCAATTGAGTCACACCCCTCCTCCAGCTACAGATCGAAATGAAGAGACTTCAGAACACAATTATGGTTTGCGGAAATAGCGCCATAATTATTTATATAATATATTGATATTCAAATAGTTAGGTCAGAAATTTAAGAATAACTGTTGAAGTTTACGAAAAGGAAAGTTACAATGGCTTCCTTTTTCTTATCGTATTGGCTTCTATGGAATGATGATTGATATACAACACGTACAAGAGCTATAGTAAGCATGTCAAAACCCAAAGTCGTAGTTGTATTGCCAGCGTACAATGCAGCTGCTACATTGAAACAAACAATCAGTGAGATCCCTAGAGATGTAGTAGATGACATCATTCTCTGCGATGATGCCAGTAAGGACAATACCGTCGATATAGCGAAAGATTTAAACATAGGAACCATCATCGTCCACCAAGAAAACAAAGGCTATGGGGCAAATCAAAAATCTTTATACGCTAAAGCAGTGAGTTTAGATGCAGACATCATCATCATGGTGCATCCAGATTATCAGTATACACCTTTGTTAATCCCATCCATGGTCAACCTTATTGAAGAAAATCTATACGATGTTGTATTGGGTTCAAGAATACTGAGCAAAGGCGCACTAGAAGGCGGTATGCCCATCTACAAATACATCGCCAATCGGCTATTGACATTGATTCAAAACATACTCGTGGGCCATAAACTTTCAGAATACCACACGGGTTATCGAGCATTCCGTAAAGAAGTATTCACCCAGATACCATTTGAATCTAATTCCGATGATTTCATTTTTGACAATCAGCTGCTTTCTCAAATCATTTACCACAAATTTAGAATAGGCGAAATCAGTTGTCCCACCAAATACTTTCCAGAAGCTTCATCTATAAATTTCAGGCGAAGTGCCGTTTATGGCATTGGTGTGCTGTATGTGTCAATAAAGCATTTTCTGCAAAGAACTGGTTTATTCAAGTTTGCTTTGTATACCCACAAAAAGTGAACAAATGGTCTCTGACCTAGTTGTCTCATCCCAAAAACGCCAAGAGGTTAAAAACCTTTGGCTCACATTGAGTGAAAAGTGAACAAATGGTCTCTGACCTAGTTATCTGTCCCTCCGAAACGCCAAGAGGTTAAAAACCTTTGGCTCACAGTCAACAAAAAGTGAACAAAAGGTCTCTGACCTATTTGTCTGTCCTTCCGAAACGCCAAGCCTCGTAATAGCACTTGACCCTTGAACTTGACTCTTGCGCTTGTAACTTGCACTTGACCCTTGAACTTGTAACTACTCAATAGCGATATAAGCTTCCTGATACAAAAATGCTAGCCAAATAAACGTAGACAACAAAGCCAATTTCTGAATAAAGCCAAGCCAGTGTAATCCTAAATCTGTAAAGAACATAAAAAAGCTTGCGCCTAATAAGACAACAGGTAAAATGAAGGTCCATTTATAGAAGTCTAGATTACTCTTTAACAGTCCGATGACCAAACCAATGACAAGCACAAACCCAAAAGGGAAAGAAACAGCTACGATTATATCGTGGTGCTTTGTAAATGCGAGACTGCCAATAATGAAAGCGAGCATCGAACTCAACTTCACAATTTTCTCTAAATACTTCCTTAATTCTAGTATTGGAATGATTCTATACATGTAGAGCAAACAACTCCCACAAAGGATGATCCATGCAATTATTGCAACTGGTCTTGAAGCATTAGGTTCATTTCGAAAGTTTTGTTCAGCCATCAAATCACACCAATAATTATGAAACCAGTCAAAAGTTGTTCTACTAAAATCAAAACGAGTCCCACCATCATAGACCAAAGAAGCCACAATAAAAAGGATCAAATACATTAGAAAGCCTAGTAATGGTAGATACTTGTTTATTCGATTCATAGATTAATTGCCTTACAAACTTAATGTTCCACGTGGAACATTTCAATTACTTCACGTTCTATTTGTTCCACGTGGAACAATAATTTTAGTTACTTGTTCTTTGTGGTTTGAACGCAGTCCTTAATTTCGCACAAAATATTTATATCATGAGATTTTCCTTTCTCTTTGTTTCAATCTTTTGCTTTGCACTGATTGGCCATTCTCAAGAAAATACCAATACGAGTAAATTCAAACAACTTGGTAATGAGTTGCCTACACCCAATAGCTACCGTACCGCTTCGGGGGCACCTGGACATGAATACTGGCAACAACAAGCAGATTATAAAATGAACATTGAAATTGATGACGACAATGAAGTGTTATATGGTGAAGAAACAATTACCTATCACAACAACTCTCCTGATCCCCTCTCCTACCTTTGGTTACAATTGGATCAAAATGTGCGGTCTAAAGAATCCGCAACTCATGCGATCAGCAACAATAGCTTAAATGATCGAATGTCCTTAAGCCAACTCAACAGATTACAACCAAGCTTCGAAGGCGGATTCAATATCGATCATGTCAAAGATGCTGATGGAAATGATCTTCCGTTCTTTATCAATAATACGATGATGAGAGTAGATGTGCCTGGTGAATTACTGACAGGTCAAACGTTCACATTCCATATAAAGTGGTGGTATAACATCAATAACACTAACGAGATGGGAGGTCGATCTGGTTACGAACCATTCGCCGATGGCAATAATGTATACTGCATAGCACAGTTCTTTCCACGTCTGTGTGTATACGATGACAAAGAAGGATGGCAAAACAAACAGTTTCTGGGTAGGGGAGAATTCGCACTTACATTCGGTGATTATGATGTATCGATCACTGTACCCGCAGACCACTTAGTGTCTTCTACTGGTGAATTGCAGAATCCAAACAAGGTATTGAGTCAGGACCAACTGAACAGATTAGAAGAAGCTAAAGACGCAGATCTACATCCTGTCATCATTGCCTCTATGGATGAGGCCGAAAACAGATCTGAATCAAAATCATCTGATAAAAAAACATGGCACTACAAAGCTCAAAATGTCAGAGACTTCGCTTTTGCCAGTTCTCGAAGGTTTATCTGGGATGCTCTCGGTGTGAAGATGAATGATGGCCGAACAGTCATGGCTCAGTCTATGTGGACAAAAGAAGGGGATTGTCTATGGGCAAAATATTCAACCAAAGCGGTAGCGCACACCATCAAGTGGTACTCTCATTACCTATTTGATTATCCATACCCAACTGCCTGGTCAGTTGATGGCGATATGGGAATGGAATATCCAATGATGGCTTTCAACTATGGCAGATGCGCTGATGATGGCACCTATTCACAACGAATGAAATATGGACATATTGGTGTGATTATCCACGAGGTAGGACATAACTGGTTTCCCATGATTGTCAATTCAGACGAACGTCAATGGACGTGGATGGATGAAGGTTTAAACTCATTTACACAGTATCTGGCCGAGCAACAATGGTCTCGTACCTGGCCGCACCGAAGAGGACCAGCAAGAAACATTACAAGCTATATGGGTGGCGACAAATCTAATATTGTTCCCATCATGACCAACTCAGAATCTATACCTCAGTTTGGAAACAATGCCTATGGGAAGCCTGCTACAGCATTAAACATTCTGAGAGAAACTGTTATGGGAAGAGAAGTGTTTGACTACGCCTTTAAGGAATATGCAAACAGGTGGGCTTTCAAACATCCATCTCCAGCTGACTTCTTTCGAACAATGGAAGATGCCTCCGGAACAGATCTTGACTGGTTTTGGAGAGGTTGGTTTTACACAAATGATAATGTCGATGTCAGCATGAAAGCCGTAAACTTTTTTAAAGCAGCTTCCCAAAGTCCCGACGATAGATCAACGGAACTTAAAGCAGCAAGGGGACTTCCAGACATTGCTAAAGAACGCAACTCAACAGAAATTCCGAAAACACAAGAAGAAATTGACAACAGTCTTATTGATTTCTATACCACCTATGATCCTTTAGATGTAGACGATATCGATAGGGAAGAGTACGAAGCATATCTAGCCAGCTTATCTCCAGAAGAAAAAGATATTCTCATGTCGGATCAAAACTACTATGAAATCACATTCGAAAACAAAGGTGGTTTGGTCATGCCAATCATCATTCAATTTGACTATGTGGATGGTACTTCTGAGATAAAACGTTTTCCTGCAGAAATATGGAAGAATGATGACAGTGTCATCACTAAAATTATTCCGACGGCTAAAGAGGTCAAACAAATCACATTGGATCCTTATCAAGAAACCGCAGACACAGATACGTCAAACAATCATTATCCGCCAAAGCAAGAAGCTGCCAGTCGATTTGAGGTGTTCAAACGGAAGCAAATGTCCAGAGGCCAAACGAATAGAGAAAATCCTATGCAACGTGCCAAGCGAGCGGAAGCTAAAAAGAAAGTGATTAAGCCTTAGTCGTTTGTAAACGTTTATTGTAGCGCCGAATTTATTCGGCGATTTGGTACAGCCTGATTGTTTGTGAATTGAGCAGGGCTGGATGTATATGGAATAGTGTGAAAAATTGAATTTACTCGATGAATGAAGTGTTTGTACCGCTGAATTTATTCGGCGAATTGGTCCCGCCTTTTAATTGTCAATTGGGCAGGGCTAAATGTGTATGAATAGTGTGAAAAAATGAATTTACTCCTTGAATGAGAATCGACGAAACAGTCTTTTTAAATGGCTAGATCAATGCATCGAATGAATTCGACGGTACAAGAGCCGACGGTACAAGAAGAGTTTGTACCGCCGAATTTATTCGGCGAATTGGTACCGCTTGTTCATTTGTGGATTGAGCAGGGTTGGATGTATATGGATAGTGTAAAAAATTGAATTTAATCGTTGAATGAGAATCTACGAAATAATCTTTCTAAATGGCTGTATCAATGCATCGAATGAATTCGACGGTACGAGGTTTAATCGTTGAATGAGAGTCGACGAAATAATCTTTCTAAATGGGCTCTACCAATACATCGAATGAATTCGACGGTACGAGGTTCCACAGTCCTAGAGGCGACGGTACCAGAAGTAGTGTACAGCCGAATTTATTCGGCAAATTGGTACTGTCTGTTTATTTGTAACATGTTTAGTATTTTTATAGACATGAATAAGCTCTTATTTGTATTCTTTGTATGTGTACTTATTGGTTTCTATAGTTGTAGTGAAGAAGAGGACATTACTGAAACAATAGAATCAATAACAACGGATATCTCTGTGTCTACATCTG
>CALLFA010000057.1 GCA_937997635.1 uncultured Saprospiraceae bacterium
TCTCTGACAATATCGGCTTGCTGTTCAAAATTAAATGACAGAAGTCCTTTGTTATTATTTTTTGCTTGTCGCAATGCAGGCAGACCTCCGTAATTATAGCCCATCTTCGATTGCTGAGCCATCAAAGCATGCAAAATATAAATTGATCCAAAATTCATGTATTGCCACACATGTACGAGTTCGTGAATGAATGTGGAAAAACTATAGGTGCCGTGGCTATTGATGGTAAAGAAACTGACATAGACGATCTTTAGTTGTGACGGCCCTATCTGCGCTTTGTAATCTAGGCGCACTTCATCCAAGGGTAAAATCGAACCAAATATTGGCTCAGCACAACTCTTTTCTTCTGCTGTTAGATATCTGGATGACCGCTTCCACGAGTTGGATAACAAATCATATATCTCCGGAATTGCTAACACATCCATCAACAACAGCACTATTCCAGGAAAGTATTTTATTAATTTTAGTTTGAATGATTGCTCCACACCAAGGTCATGAAAGAACATATGCCTGACTAACCTACTTACTCTTTTTGGCAAGCTCTGTACAAAAAAAGATGATCGGAATAAAAACATTAATTAAATCGAAGGACTTTGACTGGGGACATTCGTGTAATTAAATAAGTTGGTATAATTAAGAAAAGTAAGATTATAGCAACAACCCCAATATTCAATACTATAATATAAGGGATATTTAATTCAATTGGTGCAGAAGACAGATAGTAATTCTCTTCATTTAGTTTGATGATTTGAAATTTCTTTTGAATAAAGCAAATGAGTAAACCAACTATATTTCCAATAATCAATCCCCACTTAATGATGTGGAATGCTTTGATTAAAAATATTTTACGTATGCTCCAATTATTACTGCCAAGAGCTTTTAAGACACCAATCATACGACTTCGCTCCAACATTAGAATCAGTAATGCTGTGATCATATTGATTACTGCAACAATAGTCATCAAGGAAAGGATAACGTACTCATTAATGTTCTGCAATTCGAGCCAACCAAAAATCGCTGGAAATTTTGCACGCACAGTTTCGGAATACATCTGACCTGGCAATACATCGAGATAGATAAAATCATTCAAAATGTTTAGATCATCGATATCTTCTATGAAGACCTCCATGCCCATGACTTGATTGTCTTCCCAACCAAAGACTTGCTGTATTTTCCTGATGTCAGCCAAAGCAAAACGGACATCGTACTCTTGTAAGCCCGTTTTATACAATCCCTGTATTTTGAATTTTCGTGGTATCTGTTTTCGTTCAGCAGTTCGCAAAAATGTCACTACAATTTCTTGCCCCACTTCAAGTGACAATGTTTTAGCTGTGTACTCAGAAAGTAGGATTCCATTAGACATTTCAGTTTGAGTCAAATCCAATGGTTCTCCAGCAACAATAAAGTCATTCATATGCTCCCACTGAAAATCGTCACCTACACCTTTTATTATAATACTTTCAAACTCTGACGATGTTTTTATAATGCCAGGGATGAGGCAAACGGATTGCACATAATCTACGCCTGCTTTCGATTTGATTGTTTGCAATTGCTTGCCATCTGTATTTTCTACAAATTTCTCCATGGACACTTGACGTATCCGCTTGATAGAATCTATATAGGCTGCATTATTGTCTAATGGGATTGCTTCAAAGTTTCGCTTGACAGCATGATTGGTTATGTCGATGTGTCCCCAAAACCCGAATATCTTCTGGGTGATTTCATTCTTAAACCCTGTGATAACGGCTGTGGTAAGAATAACGACAGTGATACACAGCGCCACACTAGCAATTGCAATGCGCATGATAGTACGGGTAAAAGAATTGTTTTGCGAGAATGCGATTTTATTCGCAATAAACCGTTCAATATTCACTACCACAAGATACGCATTTGTTTCTCATCCTATTGTTCTAGCTCACATGTAATCGTTAATTTCTACGTACATTTGAGGCAAAATTTACAATCAGCATGAGCTTTATAGAAGAATTGAAATGGAGAGGAATGTTGCAAGATGTGACACCAGGATTGGAAGAGCGATTAGCTACAGGTATGTGCACGGCCTATATTGGCTTTGATCCAACAGCACCATCTCTCACAATTGGCAATTATGTACAGATTATGCTGTTGCGACAATTCCAATTGCATGGTCATAAACCAATCTTTTTATTGGGTGGAGCTACAGGCAGAATCGGGGATCCTTCAGGTAAAGACAAAGAAAGAGAGTTAAAGTCTTACGATGAGTTGGATAAAAATCTAGCATTTCAACAAAAGCAAGCATCGAAATTTTTAGACTTTGATTGTGGCGACAACTCTGCTCTATTTCTTAACAATTTTGACTTTTACAAACAAGTAAATGTCCTTGACTTCTTAAGAGATGTGGGTAAGAATCTGACTGTCAATTATATGTTGAGTAAAGAATCTGTAAAGAAGCGATTGGATAGTGGTTTGTCTTTTACAGAATTCAGTTACCAGTTATTACAAGCCAATGACTTTTTAGAATTATACAGAGATCACGATTGCATCATCCAAATGGGAGGTTCGGATCAATGGGGAAACATCACATCAGGCACTGAATTCATCCGTCGTAATGTGGAAAATGGAAAGGCGTATGCATTGACCACACCATTGCTCACTAAAGCGGATGGCAGCAAATTTGGTAAATCGGAGGGCGGTAATATTTGGCTGGACCCAACCATGACGAGTCCATATAAATTTTATCAGTTTTGGATAAATGCAGCAGACGCTGATTTAGCGAAATACTACAGATATTTTTCATTCAAATCAAAAGAAGAAATAGAAGGCCTTGAAACGGAACATGCCACGAATCCAAATGCCTTAAAGAAAATTCTTGCTGAGGAATTGACAACGCGCATACATTCAAAAGAAGATTATGAATCCGCGATGGAGGTTTCCGAAATTGTGTTTAATCACAAAGCAAGTCCAGAGAGTTTGGCGAATATGTCTGAGCAAGAGTTAAGTCTTATTGCGGAAGAATTACCATCTGTAACAATATCCAAGACAACATTCAGCAATGGCATTGCACTTGATGAATTATTGACACAAACAGAAATTTTACAGTCAAAAGGAGATGTTCGTAGAGCAGTTAAAAACAATGCCATTTCGATAAATAAAGTAAAAATTAAAACGCATGACTTCACTCTAGATGCACAACATCTGTTGCAAGAAAAGTACTGCATGATTGAAAATGGGAAAAAGAAGAAGTATATATTAATTCTGGATTAAGCATTACTAATACAGCAATGGGTCATGATCCATTGAACGACGAACCTTCCCTATTGGCACTAATGCGAAGAAAGTATTTCTTTCTTTTTGATATGTCTTTCACAAATATGATTCATTTCCAATGGGTCATGATCCATTGCAGGAAAGAACTTCCCTTTTGATGTTTATGGGAAGAAAAGTATTTCTTTCTCTTTGTTAAATATTTTACATATATGATTCAATTCCAATGGGTCATGACCCATTGGAGGATGGAACCTCCTTATTAATGTTTATGGGTTGAAAAGTATTTCTTTTTTTTCATATATCTTTTTCGAAATGTAATTCATTTCCAATGGGTCATGACCTCATTGGAAGACAGAACCTCCTTATTAATGTTTATGGGTTGAAAAAGTATTTCTTTTCTTTTCATATATCTTTTTCGAAATGTATCTCATCTGAATTCCAATGGGTCATGACCCATTGCAGGATGAAAATTTTCAACTCCCATAAGTCACCCGATAAATAACATCCGCAAAATCATCAGATACAAGTAAAGACCCATCAGGCAACCACTCCATATCTACTGGCCGACCCCATACATCATCTTCTTCCTCTTCTAACCAACCTGTGATGAAGTCTTGATAATTTGAGGCATTATGGTTGGCATCAACATCTACCATGGTCAGTCGATACCCTATTTTATCATCACGATTCCAACTCCCATGTTCTGCAATCAGCATTTTATTTCCGAAGGATGAAGGAAACATTTGATTGCGTGTAAATTCGCAGCCAAGCGGTGCAACATGAGGTCCAAGATTTTGAGCAGGGGCTACAAACTCATTACACGGCCGTTTTTCACCAAACTCAGGATCAGCCACATCACCTTGATGACAATAAGGGTAACCAAAATGTTGAAAGTCAGCTGTGGCTCTATTGAGTTCGCATGAAGGAACATCATTGCCCATTCTGTCTCTTCCATTATCAGTAAACCATAGTTCGCCAGACTCAGGGTGCCAAGTAAAGCCTACCGTATTACGCACGCCTTCTTGTACAATCTCCATCCCTGTGCCGTCAGGATTTATTCGAGTAATGGTATTAAATATCCTGTCTTCAGACTCACAAATATTACAAGGGGCGCCTACAGGTACATACAGCTTACCATCTGGACCAAAGGCAATGTACTTCCAACCATGATGCTTTTCAGTTGGATATTCATCGTAGATGACTTCTGGTTCCATCTCTTGTCCTAAGCTAGATTCTACATCACTAAATTTTAGGATTCGACTGACTTCTGCAACATAGAGGTCTCCATCTTTGAATGCCACACCATTGGGCATCGTGCCTCCTGTCATTAAGGTAAACATGGTATCGGCTTGATTATTTCCATTCAAATCTTGCAAAGCATACACGCTACCTTCATCTCGTGTTCCGACAAATAATGTTCCCGATGGAGAAAGTGCCATAGACCTTGCATTAACCACATTGTCTGCATACACTTCTATATTAAATCCTTCTGGTAGCACTAAACTATCTAAAGGCAGATCACCAGCTAAGTCTTTTTTCTTTGGTGGATTATAGCTGATGCATGAAACCAACATACAGCAAATCAACAGTGTTAAGCATTGGGTGGAAACTTTCATTATCTAATATTTTCTTTTTGATGAATCATCAAGTTATAGGTATACACGTGGCTTAAATCCTTGTGGTTGTCAATAGACATAATCGTTGCTAATGCATCTGCAATGTAGCACTTATCTGCGATTACTGTCACTTCGCGGGGATTGACAATACCCCAACCATTGCGAGGATCAATAATATGGGAATATGATGTTTCATCAATTGTTACGTGTCTAAATACAGAGCCAGATGTTGCCACAGCTTTAAAATCATCTAACTCTAGTAATTCATCACCGACAGCAATCCTCCATTTTGATTGTGTAGGAGATTTACCTACAAAGATATCACCACCACCATCAACTATGGCAGTTTCAATTCCGAAACCACGCAACACTTGGAATGCCTCATCGACGGCATACCCTTTAGCAATCCCTCCCAAATCAAGTCGCATATTTTCTTTTAACAATTGAATGGTATTGGTTTGTTTATGTATGACGATATCATCTGTTTGACAATGTGAAAGCAATCGGTCAATCGTTGTAGCTTCTGGTAATTCTTGCCTTCGAATAGCTCTTCTCCATAGCTTTGTCAATGGACCTGACGCAATAGAAAACAAACCATCTGATTGTTCATTTATTTTTTTAGATGTCACTAATAAAAAACGGAGATCGTTTGACAATTGGATTGGCATATCGTAAGCTGACGCACTAATGTGGTTCAACTCACTGTCTAATCGATAGTCACTACAAATAGAATCTAACTCTGCTATTCGTGAGAATGCTTGTTGACTTGCTAGATGTGCCATAGAATCAGAAGAGTGATATATCGTCATTTGAAACAGTGTGCCCATGTGAACCTCCTCAAACTGATACTTTCTCAAGTCTTGCGCAGCAACAGCTATGACAAGCACACTACATATACATGATAATAAAACTCTCATCCTCCTAATACCATTTCCCAAAATGCGGCCTGTTCTTCAGGGCTAGGTGGATTGACAGGCTTGACCATTCTAAAGCCAACAAAAGGCGAGTCTGTATTCCACCAAAAACTTTTAGGAATTTGAGGATCTCTTTCTTTCCATTTACGGCTTGATTCAATTCGGCAACTGCATCTGGATTTTGATTTGTCATCGTCCCATGAACCACCTCTTACTGTACGAGGATGTAGGCTTGTTGGCTTTATCCATGGGGTGGGTTCTGTAGATGCAGCAAGAGTAGCATACGCATCATCAACATATTGATCCATGGTCCATTCTGATACGTTACCTAGCATGTCATATATCCCCCAAGGATTGGCTGCTTTAGTTCCTATCTTTTGGTACTTTTCTCCGCTGTTGTCATAATGCCAAGCATAGTTGTCTAAGTCGGCTTGATAGTCTATTTTGCCATCAGCTTTGCAGGCGTATTCCCACTCAATCTCAGTGGGCAATCGATAAAATTCACCAGTCTTATCACTCAACCATTTGCAATATTGCAGTGCTGCTAGTTGCGTCATACTGACGGCAGGGTAATCATTTTCGCCCATACCAAAGGTCGGATCTTCGTAAGGCGGACTAGGTCTAGATATAGCGTCAGCATCCCAATCTGGCAATGATTCTGGCACAAGATCTAAATCCTTTTTTCTGAAAATTTTATACTCATCGAAAGTCACTTCATGTGTACCAATCCAAAGACTCGCAACATCAGCAGTAAAACTTGGACCTTCATTTTCTGCCAATGAACTTCCCATGGTCACAGTTCCTTCAGGTAATAAAGTCATTGAATAACTAACTTCAGTACCAGGCACATTGAATAGTTTATGTTTTGGCTGAAATACCTCTTTCGTCAATTCCTCATTCTTAGCTAGTTGTTTACTTGAGTTACATGAGTAACAAACCATCAGTATGATTACCAATAGAGCAACGATATTCCAATTCTGTTTCATCAAAAACGTTTTATAAAATCTAAGATAATGGATTGTTTGTATAAAATAGACTACTCTTGATTTCATCGTTATGCTAAAAATTGAAGTACTTTGTCCCCAACTGTCTTTAATAATAATTTGATTTGGTGGTAATTGATTGAGAGTATTATATTTTCGTTTGCGCGGATGATCCGAACAATTCTATTTGTCAGTTAAGCAATCGTTTTGTGATTAAATGTTTAGCCATTATTGTTAGTTTTCTTATGCTGTCATCCATCATGGCACAAGAAGGCATACGTTCAGAAAACGATCTAGGTGTTAGAGAATTAATCAGAGATGTTTTCATTAAGGGTAGCTGTCGAAATGTAAGCAATGTTACTCCTATTGGCAATGATTCAATTAGTATAGGTCAATTCTTTAATGGCGAAAGTACGATCAATATTAATGATGGTATACTCCTAACAACTGGGTCCATAGATTTAGTCAGTGGTCCTAATCAAAGTGATGAAGGCAGTGTTTCTCTTGGGGTTCTTAGTGAAGATCCTGACTTAGAGTTAATAGCAACTGATGACTTGTATGATGCCACTGGAATTGAATTTGATTTTGTTCCTATAGGAAGCAGGGTGACGTTTCGATATGTGTTTGCCTCAGAGGAGTATTGCGAATTCGTTAATACAGAGTTTAATGATGTTTTTGGATTTTTTGTCAGTGGTCCAGGCATCAATGGCACTTTTTCAAATAATGCCATTAATGTGGCAAAATTACCAGAGACGGGAGAAGACGTTAGCATTAACACCGTTAATCATTTGGAAAATGTGAATTCATTCATCAACAATGTCACCAATATAGACGCACAACGTTGTGATGACATTGGCTTTAATGATGATTTTCAAGAACTCATAGAATTTGATGGTTTTACGGTTACACTTCTTGCTTCATTTAGAGTTATCCCTTGTGAGACTTATCATATGCGATTGATTATTGGCGATGTCGGTGACGATAGATTAGATTCAGCAGTATTTCTAGAGACGAATAGTTTCGATTTAGGTGAAGGTATAGACATAAGGGCGGAGGTACCTGGAAGTATTGACAATGTCTCCTATGAGAATTGTGTAGATGGTCAATTTGTGTTTACGCGTAATTCGTTTGACAACCTCAATGAAGACTTACCTGTTGATTTTATCATTAGTCCACAAAGCGAAGCAATAAATGGAGTTGACTATGAAATGATCCCTTCGAGCATTACCATTCCTGCAGGAGAACTTACTTATACGCTTCCCATCAAAGTCATCGATGATACTATTGCTGAAGGCCCTGAGAGTATTAAACTAGAATTGGTGTACGATTGCGATTGTATCGACCCTGTTTTAACAGAATTGATAATCGATGAAGCAACTGAATTAGAAGTCAGTAATTCAGGTGTTTCTGTATGTGCAAATGAAGAATTCAGAATAAGCCCTCAAATTGATGCGGGTATACCTCCCTTTAGATTTCTTTGGGACACAGGATTACAAATGGATACACTCCAAGCAAGTGTAACTGAAGCTACACAGTTCTCCGTGACGATTACAGATTTGTGCAATAGTGTTGCTGATGCTGAGGTTAATGTCGCCATCCAAAGCACTCCCACTGCTACATTAACAGGAAACTTTGACTTTTGTGAAACTGTGATGACAGGTATTCCCGTCCAATTAGGAGGCAATGCTCCTTGGCAATTAACGTACAGTATAAACGGTATTGAGCAAGAAGTGATCAGAAATATTCAGACAAATCCATTTCTTCTAGATACCCCTTCAATAGGAACTTATACGATAAGCTCATTTTCTGATGCGTTTTGCGAAGGTATGGCTATGGGAAGCGCAGAAGTTGTTAGCCAATTTAATGTGCGATCAGTCGTTACGCCACCTACTTGTTTTAATACGAACGATGGCAGTATTGAAATTACTCAATTGGATGCAGCTACTCCTGTTTCTATTGAGTGGAATATAGAATCTGATAATGAACGTTTTTTAATCAACCTAGAATCTGGTGTGTACACATTAAATATTATTGACGCAAACGGATGTTTATTTCAAGAAAGTTTTGATTTAAGTGCTGTTTCGGATGATTTAAATACATGCATACCAGTGTACATTCCAAACAGCTTTTCGCCAAATAATGATGGAATTAATGATGTATTTGGCATTTTCCTTGAACCAGGTCAGCGCTTAATTAGAGACATTTCTACTTTTCAAATCTTTGATCGATGGGGAAGCTTGGTATATGAGCTAAACAATTTTATTCCAGAAAATGGGGTGACTGGATGGGATGGTCTTAAGAATGGAAAACCCGTAAATGCTGATGTTTATATGTACAGAGCTGTTGTAAGCTTTACAGATGCCAGTACATTATTGTTACATGGTGATGTTAGTTTGATAAGATAGCTCTTTTCTACCAATGTCTTTCGTGATAGCAATTACATTCTTTACTCTTGTTTTATAAATGTTAGTTCAAAATTCACAGTGATCTCATCCTTTGTTTGAATCTGTCCGAACATAGCACTTGGTGGTTCAATACCAAAGTCTGACATTTTAATGGGTTCATTTCCCGTAAGGGTAAGCTGCTCATCGTCACTAGAAATTACGACATCCAGATCTATGGTTACTGCTTGTCCTGCAATCAATAATTCACCTTCAATCGCAGTAGAATCAGACAGACTAATCATCTGTTCTTGATTTAATTTGAATATCACATTAGGATGTTCTGTTGCTAATAAGGCTTTTTGAATCTTGTTGTTCATCGTTGCTCCTCTGCCACCGTCTAAAGTAGTCACAGGAATAGAAATTTCAAAAGCTTCCAGATCAATGGTATTGTTCGAAATGCTCATTTGTTTAGGCAGGTTATGCACCTCACCTGCTTTAACGTTCCAATCGTGTAAAGTAGAGGCACCTGTGATCGATAGGACTTCTGCGGGGTCAGACGTGAGCACGTAGTTTTGAGCTGAAAGACCTGCCACAAAAAGCATACAAGCAACTAGACATAATATTTTCATAGTGCAATTTTGTAGCTGTAAGATAAATCCAATTATGACTTAAATCAGTTAAAATTTTGTCAAAATCGTCCATATTATAATTTGATGAAAATAATAGTCGAATAATACCTAAATTAGTATCAATGCAAATCACATCACATGAATAAAAATACAAGAAGAGACTTTGTTAAAAAATCTAGTGCTACACTTTTAGCCGGTACTCTAGGTTTTAATATTGTCAAAGCCAATCCATACAAACACAAGTTAAATGCTGACACATTAAAAGTTGGCCTTATTGGTTGTGGAGGTCGAGGTACTGGAGCTGCTTTACAAGCGACCAATGCTGAAGACAACGTTGTGTTGACCGCCATGGCAGATATTTTTCCAGACCAAATAGAAACATCTTTAAAAAATCTTATTGCGGAAAACCCAGCAAAAATGATGGTTGATGAAGATCATAAATTTTCGGGTTTTGATGCATACAAAAAAGTATTGGCAAGTGATGTGGATGTAGTCCTTTTGGCAACTCCACCAAGCTTTAGACCAGCACACTTAGCAGCCGCTATCGAAGCTGGTAAACATGTCTTTTGTGAAAAGCCAGTCGCCGTAGATGCGCCTGGGATTCGCAGTGTTTTGGAGACTGCAAAAAAGGCAAAAGAAAAAGGCCTTGCTTTAATGTCTGGATTTTGTTGGAGACATGACATTCCAAAGATCGATACTTATAATCAAATGATGGGTGGAGAGATTGGTGACATGCACACCATCTATACGACATACAACACAGGTGCTCTTTGGTATAAAGAACCTAAAGCACAAGTGTGGACAGATACAGAAATGACGATGCGAAATTGGTTATACTATAATTGGTTGTCAGGAGATCACATTGTCGAACAAGCAATTCATAGTATTGATTTGATGTCATGGGCCATGGGTGATGTTTTACCAGAAAGTGCTGTTGGTACGGGAGGAAGACAAAGCCGTACTGAAGAAAAATATGGAAATGTTTTTGATCATTTTTCAATCATTTATGATTATGGTGATGGAAGACGAGGATTCCATATTTGCAGGCAACAAGAAGATTGCAGTCGTGCCTACACGGTCGATGCCATGGGTAGTCATGGTCGTGCCTACATTGATGTATTCAGAAAACATTATGTGAATGGTAAATCTGGGGAGTGGAATTGGGAAGGAGAAAAATCCAATATGTATCAAAATGAGCACAATACATTGTTCAAATCTATAAGAAGCGGCAATCCGTTTTTTGATGGAGAACGCATGTCAAACAGTACAATGCTTGCTATCTGGGGTAGAATGGTGGCTTATACTGGTAAGAAGCTGACATGGGAAGAAGCATTACATTCAGAAGAAGTATTGGGCCCTAATATTGACGAATACAACTGGGATCTTGACTGGCCTTTAAAAGCAGTTGCTCAACCTGGAAAGACACCTTTTGTATAATGGAACGTCGAGAATTTATTCAAAAATCTACTTGCGCACTTGGCGGCTTAGCACTTGCTAGTTGTTCGACAGCAAAAATGATAGAGTCATCTCTAGAGACACCACTCAAATACAAGAGCCTGAAATTTGGGATGATTGATGAAGACTTATCCGTAATGGACAAATTTGAATTAATCAAAGATTTAGGCTTTCATGGCGTTGAATTAAACTGGCCCAATGAATTAAATGAAGAGGAAATATTAAAAGCTAGAGATAAAACAGGTGTTCATATTCCAGGTACGGTTAACTCTGTTCATTGGAAAAAGCAATTATCGAATCCGGACCCCTTAATAAGAAAAGAATGTGTCGATGCGACTATAGAAGGATTGCACAAAACAAAATTATATGGTGGTGATACCATTCTGTTGGTTCCTGGAGTCGTCAATAAGGATATGAGATATGACCAAGCCTGGGATAGGTCAACTGAGGAGATAAAGAAAATTTTGCCACACGCAGAAAAGACTGGTGTCAAAATAGCACTAGAAAATGTATGGAATAATTTCCTTATCAGTCCAGTAGAAGCAAAGACATACGTCGATCAATTTGACAGCGATATGATCGGGTGGTATATGGATATTGGAAACATCGTCCGTTATGGGTGGCCAGAACAATGGATACATATCCTTGGAGAACGGATAATAAAAGTCGACATCAAAGACTACAGTCGTAAGAAACAAGTAGATGAAGGAATTTGGGAAGGATTCAAAGTCAAACTCGGCGATGGCGATAGTGATTGGCCAGCAGTCAATAAAGCGTTAAAAGATGTCGGATACTCCGGTTGGGGATCAGCAGAAGTTAGTGGAGGTAATAGAGAAAGACTACAAGAAATATCAGAAAGGATGGACAGGCTTTACAGCATGTAGCTTATGGAAAATAAAATTAGAGTGCTTGTCGCTGGATGCGGCAATATGGGAAAGTCTCACGCCAGAGCTTATCACCAAATGGAAGAATTTGAAATAGTCGGGCTTGTCAGTCGCGGGCCGGAATCGCGTAATGCACTTTCGAATGAACTGGGTGGCTACCCTACTTTTGATAATTATGAAACGGCATTGGCAGAATCAAAACCTGATGCAGTATCTATCAACACGTATCCAGACACACATTTTGACTACGTCATGAAGGCACTTGATGCTGATTGCCATGTCTTCGTTGAAAAGCCATTGGCTAATACGATTGAAGAGTGCGAACAGATTAAGGCAAAAGCCATCAGTACGCAGAAGAAGATTGTAATCGGCTACATTTTACGGGTACATCCAACATGGACAACATTTATCGAACATGCGCAAAATTTAGGCAAGCCCTTGGTGATGCGTATGAATCTTAATCAGCAAAGCCATGGAGCTACGTGGCATGTCCATAAAAACTTGATGAACTCCATGTCTCCTATTGTTGACTGCGGCGTACACTATGTCGACGTGATGTGTCTCATGACTAAAGCCAAACCTATCAGTGTAAACGCCATTGGGGCTAGATTGTCCGATGAAATTGATAGTGCCATGTTTAATTATGGACAACTCCAGGTACGGTTTGATGATGGTTCAGTTGGTTGGTATGAAGCAGGTTGGGGACCAATGATGAGTGAGACAGCTTACTTTGTCAAAGACGTCATAGGACCTAAGGGCTGTGTCAGCATCGTGGATAAAAACCCTGATAAAGATGGTGTTTCTACAGATAATGTCGATAGCCACACGGGAACCAATACCTTAGTTCTTCATTACAGCAAAACAGATGAAGAAGGCAATTTTGTCAAACAAGACGAACGAATCGATACTACTGATGAGCCTGATCATGATGGTTTATGCTATTTGGAACAAGCTTATTTCTTAAAGGCCATACAAGAAGACATTGATTTGACACAACACTTGGATGAAGCGATCAACAGTCTGAAAATAGTATTGGCAGCTGACGAATCCGCTAGGACTGGAAAGACAGTTGAATTGATTTAGCGTCCTCTATAACTTCGGTGAATCTTTTTTCTCACCTGTTGCATTTGTATACTTTCCTTGTATGCATCCACATACATGGTATACAATTTGAGAAAACCAATCATTAATGAAAGGACACTTGCAAAATAAATTGTTAGCTCGATAATTTCTAGGATAATCATAATACTAAATTTTGATACAAGGATAGATTTTATCGTGCACTGTATTTACATTATAAACAATACGTATGTGTAATGGTTTAAGGTACAATGAGTTAAAACATTGTTAAGAGAAATTTGGCTCCATTTGCCACCCGCTATTTTCATGGATTAAAAGCAATAGAGGATTTGTCCAATTATGTTTCGTGCAGTATATTTGCATGGAAAAAATCACCCATGGCTACTAACAAACATGCACTCATACGATATCGTGTTATTGATCGATGTCTTCGCAATGTTGATGAACAATGGAACTGGAAAACACTAGCCGAAGTATGTGCTCACGAAATTGATAGTGTGATGGATGAGAAAATCACGCTCTCAGAACGTACAATCAAAGGCGACATACAGAACATGCGCAATGATAAAGCACTGGGATACTTTGCTCCTATTGAATACGATAGAAAAGAAAAAAGTTATTACTATTCGGATCGAACGTACTCCATTACAGAATCGCCAATCAACAAGTCAGATAGAGACCAGTTGGATCAAATGATTAATCTCATTAGACAGTATACTGGTTTTAAGTATTTGAATGGCATTGGCAACATCATCCAAAAGATGGAATTGCTGGTCTACGAATCCATGGGAAAGTCCAAACAATATGTCCACCTAGATCAACCTGCTCAAATACCTGGTCAAGAATGGTTAGACACCTTATATGATGCCATTAAATCTGAGAAGGCAATAACCATTGAGTACGCTGCATTCGGCAAAGAGCCATACCAAACCATTATCAGTCCTTACTTACTGAAAGAGTATCAAAATCGATGGTACCTCTATGCGTACAGCCATGATAAAACAGGGATGAGGACTTATGGCCTGGACAGAATACATAAAATAAAGCCGACATTGCAAGCCTTTATTCCAAATGAATTCTTTGATCCTAAAGCGTTCTTTGACGACTTGATTGGTGTGACTTTCAATCCAAAGACCTCAGTAAAACAAATCACCTTTAAAGTCTACGGTGGTCAAGTCAATTACTTAAGGACATTGCCAATACATTATACGCAAGAAGAAATAGAAACTACGGAATCATTCAGTATTTTTACCATGCGATTAATTCCTAATTATGAACTCGAAAGTAAGCTTTTATCTTTTGGTGAGACTATAGAAATTATAAAACCGATCTCTTTTAAAAACACAATAAAAAAACGAGTTGAAGCCTTACAAAAAAGATATATCGAGTAATTTGGAAAAACCTGATATCATCACCAAACCGAAGGTGGAGATTGATGAATCTTTATTAGCAGAATTACAAACGTATGCACAGACGGAAGGTCAAGTAATTGTGCATTGTCTACTCTACTCCACTCGGTCTTCTGGAACACTGATTCGAATTTGGCCCAGCACCTATTTGTTTGATAATCATTCTGACCATAGAAGTGAACTTGTCACAGCAGAAAACATAACGTATCACCCTGTATGGCAAGAAGTACCAGCTGGTAAAGTTGCTCATTTCACACTTGTGTTTACTGCACTTCCAAAGTCTTGTTCGAGTTTTGATTTGATTGAAGTCATTCCAGAGTTAAATGGGTTTACAGCTTTGGAGATACAGCGGAATCAAACGGACGTATACTTCATACGTATCTAATTATATTATATCATCAGTCACCATATTCCAGGGTTTGATTTCCCATGTCGTGGCTACACCATACTTTACATATGGGTCTTGCTCAATAAACTGTTCAATCCTATCCTGCGATTCACATTTAAAGATAATGTATGCTTCAGTGTGATTACTGATTGCTCCTCCTAAAAGTATTTCATCAGTAGCTTTATATTCTTTAATTAAATTGAAATGGTCCGCTCGATGGGCTTCTCTTTTAATGAGAGAATCTTTGTGTAGATGATATTTTAAAATGTAGTGATTCATAAATGCATAAGTAATGAAAAGGGAATTAAATATGAGTATCTTAAATAACAAATATTCTAAATTTACAAATGATTATCACCAAAGAGCTTGTTCTTAAGAAATTAGATTCACAAGACAAAAACCTCTAATTTTGCAATATGACAATCTTATTAGACATAGATGGCGTAATGGTTCAAGCAAAATCTTGGAGTCCAGCACCTCAACACGAGGATGGGTTTTCTATGTTTAGTTCTAAGGCGGTTGATGCTTTGAATTCGATAATAAATAAAACAAATGCAAGCATACTCCTAACTACTTCGCACAAAAATAGTTTTTCGATATCTGAATGGTACGGCATATTCAATAGACGAGGTATACAAGTTGGCAAGATTGACAGATTACCTCAAAATCAAAATAGAGTGTCAAGGTATCAAGAGATAATGAATTGGTACTCTAAAGGTGATCATGTTCAAGACTTTGTGATTATAGATGATGATAAGTCACTCAATGGGCTTCCTGAGCATCTTAAATTAAGGCTAATTTCTACCACCCCTCTAGTTGGCTTGACTAATGAACACGTTTCAAAATCAGTTAGCATTTTGAACACACCACTGGAGTTGGTTTAATTGGTTTTTTCATCTGAAAAGTCAAATATAAAATACCAAGTATTGATATTACACTTCTAATACTCTAAACGATTGTCTTTGAATTTTCTAATTGTGAATTGAAAGAAGTGTTGCTGTGACCCTATCTTCCTGCAAACACCCTATTGAATATATCTATGTCTAAAAATGAGCGTACTTCTACGAGTCCGAATAAATCGTCTTGCAAATATTTTTTATGCAATTCATGTAGTGTAAAATTTCCTTTCCCAAAAGACAACAAGAATATATGCCCCATGATTTCATACTTTAGAAAATCATACTCATTTTCATGGAGTAAAACTTTTGGAGTTGACAATTGATCTACATATGCTAGTTCTGCTCCAATTTTTCTTCTTAGATAAAACAGTCGAACATGTCCATTATTCCATCGGACAAAGTCTCTTATATAGTTGTAGAACTCATCATAAAAATCACCAAACTTTGCAGGGAGCACATTATCTTTTATTGCTTTCTCTATTCCTACCTTTACCAAGCCCCTTTTAAGCATTTTCGTGAAATACTGGGGTCTGTTGTGGTGAATTAAAAACGCATTTTTTGGCTTGATACTTTTTAAGAAGCCTTCCGAGAATTCGATTCTAAAGAACTCGGTGCTCTTATCTAGTTTTTGAATTTCATTTTTTGTTATTCGTCTACCGAGCACCTCTTTTGCATTATATCTCAACAGGCTAGACATTTTCATCACTTTTGTGAGGATCAATGTTTCCTTTAAGACTATATCTAGTGAGGGTTTTCTTGGGCTTTCTCTTCGTCCGAAAAACTGATTACAAATATCACATTCCTCCTCGAATATTTCTTTAGATCCTAATGACTTAGGTAATATGTGAGCCTTTAGTATAAAAGTGGTAACCTCCTCATCCAGAAGAAACCAAATACATCTTTTCATAGAAATTATTTAAGATAATTCAAAGTAGAGTTAGCAAGCCGAAGACCCATTATTTTACTTCTATGTATCAAATAATGTATCAAATTATCATATAATATAAAATTGTTATTCGTAAGTATCTCTCTTTCAGTGAAGCCTGGGGGAGTTCCCGATGTTCGCAACGCTCAATCGGGATAAACTTCTCCTCCCTCAGTCTCAGTGGAGCCTGGGGGAGTTCCCGATGTTCGCAAAGCTCAATCGGGATAAACTTCTCCTCCCTCAGTCTCAGTGGAGCCTGGGGGAGTCCCCGATGTTCGCAAAGCTCAATCGGGATAAACTTCTCCTCCCTCAGTCTCAGTGGAGCCTGGGGGAGTCGAACCCCCGACCTCTTGACTGCCAGTCAAACGCTCTAGCCAACTGAGCTAAGGCCCCCATTTTTTTAGGGGACTTAGCGATGTTGCCTGTCCCGTTTGAGGAACGAACAACGGGAAGCTAAGGCCCCAAAATCTATGATAAATGTAGTAAAATTGTTACAATGGATCATGGCTTATTGAAGGAGAATAAGATGTGAACAGCCATTTTCTTACAATTCAAATCTCCACCCGTGTTCTTTCAAAACTGCTTTGTGACGATTCGTCTACATCTGATTCACTAAAATCAAAATTGACGTTTACTCTCAAGCCTTTCAATCCGACTACACCTTGTAAATCTTCTATATCAAATAATTCTGGTTCTCCTTTCAGGCAACCGCGATACGTTAAATAGGATACATAATTCAAATACTCTTCTAAATCTGATGCCTGGGTGTAAATGATGACTATTTTACCTGGCTGAGTGATCCGTTCATCTGTACCTTTAATGTGGGCTTTATCGATTCGCTTCTTTATTATTTCGTAACGTGCATTATAGGCGCCATCAATATCAAATTGCTTTTCATCCATCCGATAGCGGATTGCTATTGGATTGGAATACACCATGATCAAAGAAGCAATCTTCAATTGCATTGGGTACGCTTTCATGCGCTCATTGTGTTCCGTTTCAATTTGACACATTGTTTTTAATTGCCATAGTCGAAGATTATCAAGGTAGAGACTATTAAATGGGATATTGGGTGCTATTTCTTGTCCCATGTATAT
Source organism: uncultured Saprospiraceae bacterium (assembly GCA_937997635.1). Lineage (GTDB taxonomy): Bacteria > Bacteroidota > Bacteroidia > Chitinophagales > Saprospiraceae > CALFUK01. The sequence goes on from CALLFA010000057.1 coordinate 17,910, forward strand.
GTTATGTTCGACTCCATCCGTTTTATATCGTTCAAAAAAATGAGGATATATGTTTTGTGCTTTCACCTGCTCTTTATCTAATCGACTAGATAGGTGGGCATTGATCAGCTTAACGGTATTGTCATAGGCTTTACGTTGCTCATAAACAACTTCCATATTGTCACCAATTCTTTCAAAGTAAGCATCAATTTCTTTTGCCAAAGCTTCATCTCTACCTCTCATCTCTCCAAACAATGGATTTATCTTCGTCCGCAAAAACTCCAACACTTCCTGTTCCATTCCTGCTGCTAAATCACTGGACAGTTTTTCATTGATGATCCCAATCTGATATAAAATATTATCCAGTAAAGGCATCGACATCGACTGGCTCAAATTGATCATAATCTTTTGAACTAAAGAAATCTGCGTGCGTAAATCTTCAGCAATAGCCTGATTCCTAGCTAATGAAGATCCCGAAATATCACTTTGACCAAATAAAGCTGTTAATGAATTGAATGATATTTTTGCAAAATTATAAATAGCGTCATTTTCTAACTCTGTAAGCAATGCTTTCTCTGCTTCTTCTCTAAATTTCCATTCGACGGATGGGTGAATAGATGTAAACTCTTTTTGAATGATTGATGCCAACTGATTTTCTCGTTCGTCTTTCATTCGCTTCACAGCATTAATACACAAATCTTTTACCTCACCAATAATAACGGACTGTGTAGGCTCCAGTGAATTACGAATCATACTGGCGATCTCAATAACTCCTAACAATTCATCTTCGAAATATAGTGGTGTTAATGTATAACTCTTCACTCCTTTTTCTTTTAGACGCTTATACACTGGCACCTTCATCATATCCTCGTCTAGTGAATGTACATCAGTGATGATGTGATCTTCCTTATTGACAAATATCGATTTTAATCCATTAGGGCAAACAAGATTTTTCTCATCGCATTCCGTCAATAAACCGAGTGCATAACTTTCTTCATCCTCTCTTATTTGATGAAATTTTCGATTAATGCTGTCGTACATAATAACACTGACCTGTAAACCTGGCACTTGAAGTAAAGTGCTCATCATCGTATTAATCTCTAGCCGCGCTTCATCGTTATTGGTATTCTTTTCACTATTTATCAAAATATTCTTGATCCTACCAATGGCTTCTTCTCGACTAACATCAACAAAACTTTTTAATCCTATTCCAGACACTTCCCAACTGTCAGGTGTAAAATACTTTTTCCATATATTAATATCATTTGCGTATTTTCTTAACTCAAGTATATCCGCGTCTGTGATTACAGGAGCTTCCTTTATTGGCTTGAGACTTATAAAATCTGCATTGTATGTCGACTTATAAAACTTGGAAATACCCTTGTTATCTTTCACTTCATAAACAGTCTTTATACTCGTATGGAATGGCGTATGGTAATGCAATTGCATTATAATTTTGCACATCAAAATGTACATAAAGTCGGGATCTACAGACATAAATTCTTTTACTTCTACTTCTCCTGTTTCACCAAAAATGGAAATGAAGCGATCAGTGGCATAAAGAATTTCAGAACTGAATGGAGCAAGAGCCACTTTAATTTCATTCTTCATCAACGGCTGTGGAAAAACGATAGATAACAGCGTCTTCACATCTTCTTCATAGCTCTTCCAGTCTTTAAGCTCAAGAAAACCATCAATCAACATCTCCTTAGATTTGAGATTGTCCAGAACAGTATTAACATACGCATGTCTACATACGTCTGTTGTACAGGTATACTCTTCCAGTTCTCTGATTAACTTCTCAAAACCGAGTTTTATAACAAATGGCTTCTCTACCTTCTTAAAATCAATGTCAGTTTCCATACGCTGATATTCTTAATAATCTTGAACAGAATAACATTTAAAGAGTCTAATTGTTATTTTGTCATAAATTTTGGTCATACTTTATGGGCAATTTAATACAAATAGCACTCCAGATGCAAGGAATATGGTTGAATTAGCTAAACAGGATATCAAACAGTATTTCAATGATGATCGGTACGTCTATCATTCACTTGAGCATAGTATGTCGGTCTATGAGGAGGTTTCTAAAATTGCAAAAGCAGAAGACATCAATGGAAAAAAATTAGAATTACTACAAATCGCTGCTTTATATCACGATACGGGGTATGCACAAAACCCCTCATTGCACGAGGATGTTAGCGCCCAACTTGCTTCAGCATTCCTTAGAAATCAGGGATCAGAAGAAACAGACATTCAAGTAGTCCAAAATCTGATTCTAGCAACCAAATTGAATACCAAACCAGCTGACCATTTACAAGAAATTCTAAAAGACGCTGATCTGGCTCATCTAGGTAAACCAAACTTTTTAGAATGCTCATTAAAGCTAAAGCATGAAAAAGAGAGTCTTATCAGCCAATCTCTGGATGAGAAAACTTGGACAAAAAACAATGTCGCATTTTTAGAAGATCACAAATGGCACACAAAGACTGCTAAGAAGATGTACAACAAACAAAAAAAAGAAAATCTGGCCATAGAGAAAAAAACACTTAAGGCAATTAAGAAACAAAAGGAAAACAGCAAACCCGAAAAAGGTGTAGAAACGATGTATCGCGTCGCCTTAAGAAATCACAATCAGCTGAGCAAAATAGCTGATAACAAAGCCAACATTTTGCTTTCGATAACTGCAATCATGTTATCCCTGATTCTTTCTAATCTAGCTACGAAGATTGATTCCAATCCACGTTTCCTAATACCTACAATCTTAATTATTGCTGTAAATATTGTGACGATGATTTTTGCAATAATGGCAACAAGACCCAAAGTGAGTTCTGCACCTTACTCTAGAGAGAAGTTTTTAAATAATAAAGTCAACATTCTCTTCTTCGGTAATTTCTATAAAATGCCATTAGACGAATTTGAATGGGCCATGAATCAACTCCAGGAAAATAAAGCATTGCTCTACAACTCGATGTCGAAGGATTTGTATTTTCTGGGGATAGTATTGGCGAAAAAATATAAGTACTTGTCAATTGCTTACTACATATTTATGATTGGGTTGATTATTTCTACAATTGCGTTTGTGTGGTCGATTATTTAACATAGTGAGGCTGGAAGCCTTCACGACACAGGCTGAGGCTAGAAGCCTACAGCGATGCAATCAACTACAGCGGATCCACATTCACGTTCACCCTTATTCCCGAAAAGCCTTGCTTTGACTTCACCTCTTTAATTGCATCAAGAATAAACTGTTTAATCACTTGAATTTGCCTTGGATTCTTTTCCATCTTGATCATGATGTTCATGTTATAGACATTGTTGATGCGAGCGACTTGAGGTTCAGCCGGTCCCAGAATGCGTTTACCCAATTCCTTGCGAAGAATGTGTGCTAAAAGTTGAGATGACTGCCCTGTGATTGATCGACTTTTATGCTTGATCGTCAATTGTATCAAGCGATAGAAAGGCGGATACTTAAATAACTTTCGTTCGCTTAACTCTGATGAAGCAAATGAAGAGAAGTCGTAATTGATTACCTTTTCTATTACCCAATTTTCTGGATCATACGTTTGGATGATCACTTCGCTGTGTTCAACTTTACGACCTGCACGACCACTCACTTGTGTCAACAACTGAAAGGCCTTCTCCCCTGCTCTAAAATCTGGAAAACTAAATAATGCATCAGCATGAAGAATGCCTACTAATGTTATTTTATCAAAATCTAAGCCTTTGGTCACCATCTGCGTACCGACTAACACATCGATATTGCCCATTTGCATATCTGCAATCACTTTGGAGAAACTATCTTTGCGACGCATGGTGTCGTGATCCATCCGCTTGATTGACATTTCTGGAAAGTGAACTTGTAATTCATTCTCTACTTTCTCTGTACCGAATCCAATCAATTTTATGTCTCGATTGTGACAGGACGGACAGACCTTTACTTCGCCACTTCTATAGCCACAATAATGACAGCGCATCTCTTTGGAATATTTGTGTGTCGTCAAACTCACATCGCAATTGGGACATTCCATATGCCAACCACATTTGAAGCAGCGCAACATTGGCGCAAAGCCCCTCCTATTCTGAAACAACAGTACTTGTTCGTTAGCTGTCACCCGTTTTGAAATGGCATGTATCAGTTCTTCAGAAAAAATGACTTCCTTGGGTTTCTTTTTGTCTGTCGGAGAAATGTCAACAATGCGAATGGCAGGTAATTTAGCATCTCCGAATCGTTCTTTAAGAGACACATAACCATATTTTTTATCCAACTTATTTTGCAAACTTTCTAGCGAAGGTGTGGCTGTCCCAAGTATTACTTTGGCACCAAAGGCATTAGCGACATAAACTGCAAGATCACGTGCATTGTAGCGAGGTGAAGGATCTTGCTGCTTGTAAGATGTATCGTGTTCCTCATCGACAATAATCAAACTCAAGCGAGTGAACGGCAAAAATATAGCCGATCTTGCACCCAAGACAATCGAATGTCCTTCCATGACTCTCTGCCAAACTTCTACTTGCTCTGCCGAATTCATTCTACTGTGGTAAAAAAGGACTGCCTTACCAAACACCTTCTCCATGCGAGACAGCATCTGAGAAGTCAAAGCGATTTCTGGAAGCAAATACAAGACTTGTCCTCCAGCATCAATGACCTTTTGAATTTTATCTATAAAAATTTGAGTTTTACCACTGCCAGTGACACCATGCAGTAAAACAACAGAAGTATGTTGAAATGAGACATCAATATGATCAGCAGCCACTTGTTGTGCATGACTCAATTTTTGGTTCACTGTATCTGGTTCTTCCTTTACGCTGATCCGATCTATCTGGTGTCTCTCGATAACGATTAAGTCCTTCTTTTGCATTGCCTTAATCACTCCCGTATCGGCAGGCGAAGATTTATAGAGTATTGATTTTGGAATCCAACTATATTCTTCATGCAGTTCGACAATTCGAGTAAGTGTATCTGATTGTTTTTCTGATCGGTTGACCAGTGCAAAAGCTTCATCGCTCTTCTCAAACCACTCCTCTTTCAGCTTTATAAAATCTTCAAATTTTGGTTTGTATTTACCGACCAATTCTTCTTTGACAAACACATGTTGTTTATTAATCTGATCTCTCAGAAAACCATATACATTCTTCTTTTGGAGTAGTTTGCGCAAAGCCGCAATGGTCATCTCTTCTTGATGCGATAATGATTCCACCATCAAGAACTCACGTTGCTTTGAAGGATTTGCCAAGACCTGCTTATAGGGATTAAGCATGATCTTAGTTTCACTTGTCAATTTAAGTGCGGAAGGTAATGCGACAATCATGACCTCGCCAATGGTACAGCAATAATACTTGGCCATCCAATGCCATAATTTACGTTGTTCTGGAGTGACGATTGGCTCCTCATCTATTTGACTGATGATTGGCTTGACAGGTACTTGTGGATCGACATCGAGTATGTTATCCACAATAGCTGCATAGTGTTTGTTTCTCAATGGTACTTCGACTCGAACACCTTCTTTGATAATGTCTAAATATTCGATAGGCACCGAATACGTATATGTCCCTCCTATTGCCAGTGGCAGGATGACTTCTATCCATTTGGATGACCGTAATTCGTTTTTAAATTCCAAATACTATTACAACAGTTGATTCAAAAATAAATGTCCATTGCTGCTCTGTATGTATTTGCATGAGCATCAATGATGTCAGACAGTTTTGGCGAATAACCACCGCCCATACTGACTGCAACAGGGATTTCATATTGCTTACAAAGTGAGAACACATATTCGTCTCTTTGCTTACAGCCCTGTTTACTGACAGACAGACGACCTAGTTTATCTGTTTCCAGAACATCTACGCCTGCAAGATAAAAAATGAATTCGGGCTTAAAGCGTTCTATTGTTTTGGGCAGATGTTCTGTTAGTGCTTTTAAATACACATCATCGCCCGCTTTATCAGGTAGACCAATGTCTAAATCACTTTTTTCTTTACGCAACGGATAATTTCGTTCGCCATGCACACTGAGTGTAAACACTGCTTCATTATCCTGAAAGATAGCAGCTGTACCATTCCCTTGATGTACATCTAGATCAATAATCAAAATTCGTTTGTAAACACCTCTACTCAGCAACAAGTTAGACGCAATGGCAAAATCATTAAACACACAGAAGCCTTCTCCGCGATCGCTGTATGCATGATGCGTACCTCCAGCTACATTCAAGGCAACACCATCTTGTGCCGCAAACTTGGCACACATAAAGGTGCCTTTGGAGATCTTCTTTCCTCGACCAATTAGTTCTTTGCGTACAGGAAAGCCAATATCACGCTGCTCCCGTCTTGTCAAATCGACTGCATCTAATTTATCCAAATACGTAGCGGTATGCGTCAGTAATAGCTCTTCTCTGGTTAACGCATCTGGATGAAAAAATTGTTCTTTAGTGATCGTGCCTTCATAAAGCAGTTGCTCGGGTATCAGCTCATATTTCTCCATTGGGAAACGGTGTCCTTCTGGTAGTTTATATTTATATACAGGGGAATAGGCGATTTTGAACATTGATAAACAATATAATGAAGGTACTTATTTAGTGCTTCTCAAACGACCAAGCTCAGGCAATAGTATCGTCCCCCTATCCATGATGTATCTTTTCATCGCGCCTTTAACTTCAATCTCTTTTACTCTTAGTCGTCTGCCTCGGGTCAACACTTCAAAGCCATCTCCGCCTCTTGCGACAAAAGAAGTGGTGGCAAACGTGTATGACTTCTTGTCTTCAATGGCTTCCCCGTCAACAGAAGCTTTAATCATCCGATTTCCTACGGACCTGGTCAGATCGTATTCAACAGTCAACCCAGAAAATTGCATCATACCGTAATTGAGGCTTAAACTATATTCAATCGCTTCTTTCAATTGTAATCCTGTCAATTCGATCATCTCAATATTGTCTAGGAATGGATAGATGTTTACAATCTCTTCTACCGTAATCGGCCCGACATCTAGATCGGCTCTTATGGCTCCTGGATTTATCATTGCTATTTTTGCGCCAGAAGCTGATCTTAAAATATCAGCAATAAAATTTCCTAAATTAGATTCCTTGTAATACTTGCGAAAGCCTGTACTTGTATTTTGTCCAATAACTTTGGTCAATTCAGGATTGTCATGTCTGACTTGTTCAATTCTCTTACTGATTTCTTTATCTGGGCTTAGCTGCTCTGTCTTCACTGGCACCAATCTTCCAGACATCAGCTCTACGCCACCTTCTGCTTTTAAGCGTAAAACCATCTCTCCAATTTGTTTGCCTTGGCCAAAAGTGATGCCGATGATTGTTCCTGTTTGTGGATGAACGACTGGCGACCAGAGCCCATTGTCGGAATGCCCGCCCAATATCACATCAAGTCCGTTTACAGCTCCAGCCATAGCATAATCTTCATCAAAGCCCCTCTGTACATCTGGGTCAACTTCTTTATCGGATTGCATTGGTGCACTTTTATTTTGATGCGTGAGTGCTACAATCATATCCACATGCGGACGGAGATCATCTACCAGTTGTTGAACAATTGGAATGGGATCTCTGACTTCCAAACCTTTGCGTGCTCCTTTATAAATCGTATTGTAAAAGGCTTCCTCTCCCATGGAGCCGATGACACCGATTCTTATGCCATTTTTCTCCACGATAGTGTATGGCTTTGCAAATCTGATGTCCGTGCCTTCATAATATATATTGGCATTGAGGACTGGAAATCTAGCATGATCAATCCCTTTAAGTAGTTGCTGACAACCATATTCAAATTCGTGATTGCCGATAGCAATGGCATCATAACCGATATCGCTGTACACCTCAAAAGGGAGCAGTCCTAGTGTCGCTTTGGATAGCGCACCTGTGAAAATATCACCTGCATCAAATTTGAACGGATTGACAGCTTTATGTTCTAGCTCTTTCATTAATGTGGCTAAATATGGTATGCCTCCTATATGCGTCAGACTGTCTATCCAATAAGCATCAATTGGGTCGTAGACGCTTTCTATGTCATTCGTATAGAGGAGAGTCACAATCCGTTCTTCATCACTTTGAGGATTTATGGGATCGTTTGCTATTTCTGTAATTTTTTTCTTGATAAAAGAGCTTAATTCTTTCATGATTTCAGGTTGGTTTTTGGATAAGTCTCTAACTTCACTGGGATCAGCCGAAAGGTTATAGAGTAAAAATGTCTCCGTATCGGGGTTGGCGATGAGTTTCCAATCTCCTTGACGAGCTGCATAATTGTATCCATTGGGGTCATCGTATTCTCGCGTATGAAACGCCCAAAACAAAGGTTCTTCTCTTGAGAGAGGTTCTTCTTTCCAAGTTGGACTAATGTCTATACCATCAATTTCATTTTCAACAAAATCGTCCAATTGAATCTGCTTGCTAATGGTAGGCAAGATATCGTAAGCAATCACAGGTTCATGACTAACAGTCTGAGGGTTTATGTTCCCAGGATATTTGATGATGAATGGCACTCGTATTCCTCCGTCAAACAAATCAGCTTTCCGACCGCGTAAACCACCTGTATCTCCATACAAATTGACTTCATACCAATACCGCCACTGGTCAGTCACTGGTCCATTATCACTCATGAATATAACTATGGTATTTTCTTCTAGATGTTGCTCTTTGAGATAATTCAATACTTTGCCAATTTGATCGTCCATGTATTCCACATTAGCATAATATTCTCCAGGCCCTCGATCGTATAAACTATCCAGATCTATTTGTCCCGCCGTGTATTCAGCGTATCGATCCGTAAACGATTCGGGACTTGCGATTTCAGAATGCGGTTCTGCCATTGACAGATAGAGAAAAAATGGTTTCTCCTTATCCCTTTCATCAAGATAAGCTATAGCTTGATCTGCAAATATATCTGCCGTGTATCCCTTCAAGTTTGTTAAATGCTTACCATCTTGAAAGACATTATTTGGATCCTTATGATTAGGAAGTGCATAAGCATGTAGTGATGTCCAGCGATCAAATCCATGGTCAGATGGCTGTGGATGATCGGTATCGTCCAATGCGCCATTCAAATGCCACTTCCCACTGAGAAATGTTTGATATCCGTTATCTTTTAAAAGAGAGGCAATTGTTTGTTCTTCTTTATGGAGATATATTTCCTTGCCTATAGGAATCCAACTTTTGATGCCAGTGCGATATGGCGTACGACCAGTCAATAAAGCAGCTCTTGACGGAGAGCATAAAGGAGAGGCACTATACGCTTGGGTATAAGAAATTCCATCTTTGGCCAATTGATCTAAGTATGGCGTCGATATAATCTCATGACCGTAACATCCTAAATCACCATAGCCTAGGTCATCGGCTAAGATCAAGACGACATTGGGTTGGGCTTGACTATTGCAACTTAATAAAGAAAGGCTTGTGAGAATGGCTATCCAAATGTACTTCATGGTTATGGCTTAGATTTGAGTGAAATCTTAGGTAAAACTTACGAATAAAATGTGGGAATGAATACATAGGGACTTGACTTTACATTAAAGATTGGACAGCTTGTCAATAATTTGTGGATCGCTCAATCTCCATCAATTGAGGTCATCAAGCTAAAAGACTTAGCCAAACTTAAAATAAGAACACTTTTTGCTAAATAATAAATAAAATTCGCTTATTGGACCAATGCCGTAATCGCCTCAACATCCATAGCTGTCAACAACTTTATATTTTCGGTTATTTTTTCAATCGGCCAATCCCACCAACTAGCGGCTAACAATTGTTCAATTTCTACATCTGTAAATCTTCGTTTGATTTCTTTTGCTGGATTGCCACCTACTATGGCATAAGGTGCGACATCACTTGTCACAACGCTTTTTGTAGCTATGATGGCTCCATCGCCGATTGTGACTCCAGGCATGATGGTTGCGTTATAGCCAATCCAGACATCATTGCCAATAACAGTATTTCCTTTAGTAGGATATGATTTACCATCCATTGCTTTAGACCAATCTTTTCCAAAAATCGCGAACGGGAAAGTACTTATGCACTCTGTCATATGATTCCCGCCGTTCATGATAAATGTGACATCGGAAGCTATCATACAAAACTTACCGATGATTAATTTATCGCCAGTGAAATCAAATAAATACTTGACATTCTTTTCAAAATTGTGGACATCTTCAAAGTCGTCATAGTAAGTATAATCTCCGACTATGATATTGGGGTTCGTTATGATGTTTTTGAGAAAACACAATCTGTCATAATGATCAAATGGAAATGTCTGATCTTTATCTGGTATATCAAATTTCTGTTTTGTCAACTATATTCTGATTACTTCTGACGATCCTTTAGTACAGCGACAATATCTTCCAACATCATACCTTTTTGCTGCAATAATATTAAATAATGATAGAGTAAATCAGCGGCTTCGTTTTTAAATAAATCATCATTATTATCTTTTGCTTCAATGACAACTTCGACTGCTTCCTCACCTACTTTTTGTGCTATTTTATTGATTCCTTTTTTAAATAAAGAAGACGTATACGACTCATCACTTGGATTTTCTTTTCGATTTTTAATGACGCCTTCTAAGCTATGTAAAAAAGCCAAAGAAGATTCATTTGTTTCACCCCAGCAAGTGTCTGTACCTTTGTGACACGTAGGTCCTTTGGGCTTGGCTTTTATCAATAGTGTGTCTTTGTCACAGTCATTGGACATGGACACCAATTCTAGATGATTGCCACTCTCCTCCCCTTTTGTCCACAGCCGTTGTTTAGATCTACTGTAGAATGTGACCAATCCAATCTCATTTGTTTTCTCCAAAGATTCTGCATTCATATATCCCAACATCAACACCATATTGGTCTCTGAATCTTGGACTATCGCAGGTACTAAGCCTTGCTCATTATACTTTACTTCCATTATGTACGTCTAACATTAATATCATTATCAGAAAGGTAATCTTTTAAATCAGGTACTGGGATTTCACCAAAATGAAATACACTAGCCGCTAAAGCAGCATCAGCTTTTCCTTCTTTAAAGACATCTTTAAAATGCTCTTTACTCCCTGCTCCGCCAGATGCGATTACCGGTATACTTAACTCCTCATTCATCTTACGCAATGCCTTTACAGCAAATCCATTTTTTGTACCATCGTGATCCATAGAGGTGAATAATATTTCCCCAGCGCCTAAGTCTTGCACATGCTTTGCCCAACTGAACAATTCTATTTCTGTCGGTTTTGTCCCACCGTGTGTATGGACGATCCATTCTTCACCAACTTTGCGCGCATCGATAGCGACGACGATGCATTGTGTCCCATATTCATTTGCAATATCACTAACCAATTGTGGTTGTCGTACCGCTGCTGAATTCACCGATACTTTCTCAGCACCATTCCTAAGTAATTTATATGTTTGTGCAACACTTGTAATCCCGCCACCTACAGCATATGGTATATTAATTTGCTCTCCGACTTTTCGAACTAAATCATAAATTGTCTCTCTGGCTTCTAAACTTGCAGAAATATCTAGCAACACCAATTCGTCAGCTCCTTCATCTGCATAGCGTTTTGCTAATTCAACAGGATCTCCTGCGTCTCTTAAATTTTCAAAATTAACACCCTTTACTGTTCTGCCATTTTTAATGTCGAGACACGGGATAATTCTTTTTGCTAACATCAAATTATTATTTCCTTTTTTTTAATTAAGATTGAGAAATAAACTGTTTCATTGCATGAAGCGTGATGTGCTTTTCATAAATTGCTTTACCAATGATAGCTGCATCACATCCAATTTGTTGCAATTCTTCTACTTCTTCCAAACTTGTCACTCCACCACTTGCTATTAATTTGATATCTGGTGAATGATCGATTAATTCTCGATACAGCTCTTTTGAAGATCCTTGCAGCATACCGTCTTTACTGATATCTGTACACAAAAAATAAATTGCACCAGCTTCTGCATAATCATTTATAAATGCGTCAAGCTTTACGTTACTTGCTTCTTGCCAACCATTTATTGCAATATAGCCTTCACTGACATCTGCCCCGATCACAAATCGTTCGGCCCCTTTTTGGCTTATCCATCGTTTTACTTTATCTGGGTCTTTCACTGCCAGGCTACCAATGATAAATTGATCTACTCCAGCGTTGTTACAGTCAGCGATTGCTTGATCCGTTTTTATACCTCCACCAAATTCTACTTTGACTGACGTTTTATTTTTTATGGTTTCTACAATGTTTAAATTAATAGGCTGTGCTGACTTGGCTCCATCTAAATCAACAATATGAATTTGCTGTATACCACAATCTTCGTATTGCTTTGCCATCTCAAGTGGCTCTGTATCGTATACTTTTTTCGTGTCGTAATCACCTTTGGTCAGTCGTACACACTTGCCATCAATAATGTCAATAGCTGGTAAAATTCGAATCATAGATTTAAGAAATTTTGCAATATTTGTTCACCAACTTTCCCACTCTTCTCTGCATGAAATTGTACGCCATAAAAATTATCCTTTTTGATTGCAGCAGCATATGGATGGTTGTAATCAGTTTCGGCAATCGTACATTCATTACTTTCCACAAAATAGCTGTGGACATAGTACACATAGGAAGACTCAGCTACATCTGTAAATAAAGCATCACCCGAATGAACGATTCCATTCCAACCCATATGAGGCACTTTCTGAAATTCATCATGATTTAATGGTACAAACTTTTGAACAATTGCATCCACAATTCCCAAACACCTCGTATTTCCCTCAACTGAAAAATCACACATCAATTGCATACCAATACAAATGCCCAATAAAGGATTTTTAACAGCAGTAATTACTTCATCTAAACCTTTTGACTTAAGCGCATTCATCGCCTGTGTCGCATGCCCTACTCCCGGAAACAACACTTTATCCGCAGAAAGAATCGACTCTTTATCATTAGTCAACATGAAATCAGCATCGAGTCGACGAAGCGCATTCATCACACTACATGTATTCCCCGCGTCATAATCTATTATTGCAACCATACATTATTCAATATTTTAAAACATTATTTTCCGTCAGGAAAATTTCATAACTATTTCGCTCCAGTGAAATTTCATAATTATTTCGTCTTAGCGAAATTTCATAACTATTTCACCCAAGTGAAATTTCATAATTATTTTTGCAACAGCAAAAATTATAATACGCCTTTTGTTGTAGGCAAACTCATATCACTAACATCACGTTTTTTTGCTTCTTTAATCGCACGCGCAAATGCCTTAAACAAAGATTCAATTTTATGGTGCTCGTTATCTCCAGTCACTTTCATATTGAGATTACACATCGCATGATCTGAAAATGATTTGAAAAAATGATACACCATCTCTGTAGGTAAATCACCAACTTTTTCTCGTTTAAATTCGGCGTCCCACACAATCCATGGTCGACCTCCGAAATCAATAGCCACTTCTGCAAGACAATCATCCATTGGTAAATTAAATCCATACCGGTGGATGCCTGCTTTTTTACCAAGTGCCTCTTTATACAATTTCCCCAAGGCTATACCTGTATCTTCTATAGTGTGGTGTTCATCAACTTCAAGATCACCCTTAGTGTGTACGATCAAATCAACGCCACCATGTTTGGCCAATTGATCCAGCATGTGGTCAAAAAATTCTAGCCCTGTTTGACAATCTGAAAAGCCTTTCCCATCTAGATTTAATTTAGCTTGAATAGACGTTTCTTTAGTCACTTGAGAAATAGAAGCTTCTCGATCCAACTGTAATAAATAACGATAAATGGCGTCCCAATTTGTTGTTTGCAACACGACTGACTCTTTCCACTCTACCGCCTCAGCTGGCTCGTCACTATAATTTGATTGAATGAGAATACCTTTACTTCCTAGATTTTTTGCAAGTCCGATATCAGACCAGCGATCACCAATAACAATAGATCGTTCTAAATCATAATCACCAGTCATGTACTTTTTCAACATGGCCGTTCCTGGTTTTCTGTATGGCGAATTATCCGAAGCAAAATGTTTGTCAATATACACCCCATCAAAATGCACCCCCTCTCCTGCCAAGGTATCTAAAATCAATTCATGACAAGGCCAGAAGTCTTTCTCAGGAAATGTGGGACCTCCCAAATCATCTTGGTTGGTAATCATTACAAATTCATAATCAAATTGCTGTGCTATTTTTGACAGCACAGAAATTGCTTTTGGCAAAAATCTGATTTTATGAATCTCATTCAACATCTGATCATCAGCCTCCTGTATGATGGTTCCGTCTCTATCTAAAATCAGCAATTTCTTCATTCACCAAATGTTTTTAATAGTGAAATTAAACGATCATTTTCTTTTGGTAAGCCAATGGTAATTCGGAGACAACCATCGCAATGCAGCAATTTAGAGCGATCTCTGACGATGACACCATTATTCATTAAGTATGCATACATTTCTTTAGCATCATTAAATTTAACCAATAAGAAATTAGCATCTGAAGGAAACACATGCAAAACAACAGCAATCTCTTCTAATTGATCACTCACTCGATCTCTTTCTTTTTTAATCGTTAATACAGAATCAATTACTTTTTCATAATTATTCAGTAATTGAATGGCATGTTGTTGAGTACTTTCACTGACGTTGTAAGGTAATTTAACAACATTTAGAAAGGACACAATTTCTTCATCCATAATGCCAACGCCTAATCGAATTCCAGCAGATCCAAACGATTTAGAAAAGGTCTGCAACACTACCAACTTCCTATCGTTTACTTCTTTCATACAAGAACCATGTTCTGTAAAATCAACATATGCTTCATCAACAATGACAAGTCCTGGTGCCGCCTTTACAATTTGGCTTATTGTACTATTCGGTATGACATTCCCTGTAGGATTATTTGGAGAGCAAATAAAAATAAGCTTGTGTTCTGGTTTTATTGCTTTGATAAACGACTCTACATCAATTTCAAAATCAGCAGTTAATTCAAATTCATCGCTTCGTACCTGACATATTCCAGCAGACACTTGGTACATGCTAAATCCAGGTTTGCATGTCAATATTGCATCTTTGTGTGGTTCACAATACGTACGGATGAGAAGGTCGATGATTTCATCAGAACCATTCCCTAAAAACAATTGCTTTACATTCCAACCTCTAATATCAGCCAATCTCTTTTTTAACTTTCGTTGGTATGGATCAGGGTATCGATTAAATGTAAAGTCATACGGATTCTCATTTGCATCCAAGTACACATCGGCTTTGCCATCAAACTCTGATCTGGCAGATTGATAAGGCACTAGTGCTTTGATATGCTCTCTTACTAATTCCCTCATATGTCTTCTAATCTAATTCTGACAGCATTGGCATGTGCTTTTAATTGCTCTGCTTCTGCCATTGTAATTATTGTTTTGCCCAGACCTTTCAAGCCTTCTTTATTTATTTCTTGGAAGGTAATCTTTTTCATAAAGGCATCCATATTGACTCCTGAAAAAGCTTTAGCATGACCATTCGTTGGCAAGGTATGATTTGTTCCAGAAGCGTAATCACCTGCACTTTCTGGTGTAAAATTCCCTATAAACACAGAACCTGCATTTTTGATTAATGAGATATAATCATTCCCCCGTTCTGAACTAATGATAAAGTGTTCGGGCGCATATTCATTTATAAAATCATAAGCGTGTTCAACATCAGAAATAAAAACCGAATGGCTTTGAGATAATGCCATTTCAGCAATCTCTTTCCTTGGCAAGGAGACCAATTGCCTTTCCACCTCTTCTTTTACTTGTGGAATTAAATCTTGATTCGTTGTCACAAACACCACTTGAGAATCAACGCCATGTTCTGCTTGCGCCAATAAATCGGAAGCGATGTAATTCGCTTTGCCAGAGTCATCAGCAAAAACCAAAACTTCTGATGGGCCAGCAGGCATATCGATTGCAGTTCCTAATTCCACTGCTTTTTGTTTCGCCGCCGTCACGTATTGATTACCAGGACCAAATATTTTATTCACTTTAGGGATACTTTCTGTACCCAGACTTAGAGCGGCAATTGCTTGTGAGCCACCAACTTTAAATATTGTATTGACACCGCAGAGTTCTGCTGTAAACAATATAGCTGGATGAATATTGCCATAAGCATCAGGAGGTGTACACAACACAATTTCTTCGCAGCCAGCAAGCTGAGCTGGAATAGCCAACATCAATACAGTAGAAAACAAAGGTGCTGTTCCACCAGGAATATACAAGCCAACTTTTTCTATGGGAACAGCCTTCTGCCAGCAAGTCACACCAGGTTGGGTTTCCACTTTGACTACTTCACTAAATTGCGTTTGGTGAAATCGTTTTACATTTTTGTGCGCGTCTGTAATCGCTTGTTGAAGAGCTACTGGCATAGCATTTTTAGCACCACTAATTTCGGCTTGAGATACCTTTAACTCATCGAGCATCACCTTGTCAAACTTTTGCGTATAGCTTTTTACAGCAGCATCACCATTTATCTTTATCTCATTAAAAACATCATTGATAATTGCTTTGAGATCCTCAAGCTTTAGTGCAGGACGTTTTATCAATTCTTGAATGATCTCTGGTGAAGGATTTTCGTACACGTTCATTAGACCACCATTTTTTCTATTGGACATACTAGAATCCCTTGAGCACCACAGGCTTTCAGTTGATTGATGACTCCCCAAAAATCCTCTGATCCTATCACAGAGTGTAACGAGCTCCAGCCTTCTTCCATCAAAGGCAATACTGTCGGACTTTTCAGTACAGGCAAAATAGCAGACACTTCATCTAACTTCTCATTTGGTACATTCATCAAAATGTACTTAAATTTTCGAGCTCCCAACACAGATCGAATTCTAAAAAGTAACTGGTTCAGTAAGTCTTCATTTTCATTGCCAAGAGAAGAACGACTTACCAAAACAGCCTCTGACTTCAAGATGATGTCTTTTTCTATCAAATTGTTTTTGAACAGTGTACTTCCACTGCTGACTAAATCACAAATGGCGTCAGATAGTCCGATGTTTGGTGCGATTTCTACTGAGCCAGAAATTTGATGTATTTCAGCATTCACGCTTTTCTTTTCTAAGTACTGACGGAGTGTATTTGGATATGAGGTTGCTATTTTCTTACCTTCCAAACTTTTTATACTATCATAGTCCTCATTCCCTTTGGGTACAGCAATGGACAGTCGACATTTTGAAAAGCCAAGATGTTCGTGAGTCGTTAGATTTTGTCCTTTCTCAATAACCGTATTTTCTCCGAGTACTGCGATATCGGCAACACCATCTGCAACA
The DNA here is from genome assembly GCA_937997635.1 of uncultured Saprospiraceae bacterium. Classification (GTDB taxonomy): domain Bacteria; phylum Bacteroidota; class Bacteroidia; order Chitinophagales; family Saprospiraceae; genus CALFUK01. The sequence goes on from CALLFA010000057.1 coordinate 35,137, forward strand.
TACTGAGGTATATCTGAATTTCGAAGAAACAATACTTCTGCTGGAAATCCTCTAACTTCTGCCTTTAACTGGTCAAGACCTTTATCCACTTTAAGACCACATTGTTTTAATAAAGCAATGGTGTCGTCGTGTAGTCTACCAGATTTTTGAATCGCTATTTTTAGCATTGTCAAACTAAGATTTATCTAAATAAAAAAACCCGCTCTTCAAGGAAAAGCGGGTTCGTAAATATATTTTATCAACCAAATACATCTATCATTCCGCTTACGCAGGGAAATGATGGTGATGTCTATGGCTGTTATTTTTCATTATGATGCAAAAGTATGTTCTTTTTTCGAAAATCAAAATTGTCTATTACAATTTCACAAATAATACACTGAATTTGGGAAATAGCCTTCATCATGGGCACTTAGTACAGTCATTTGTCTGGGTTAACTCAACATTCATCTAAATATGCTTCATTACTCTTATTGTTGTTTTATCTTTCAGGAGCAAAATCAACTTATGTCAGTTCTTTCTATTCAAAACTTGTCAAAGAGTTATGGTAAAATTCAAGCTCTTAACAACTTATCGCTGGAGATCAATGAAGGTGAAGTCTATGGGATTCTAGGTCCAAATGGAAGCGGCAAAACAACAACACTTGGCGTGATATTGGGCATTTTACACGCTGATTCTGGTTCTTATCAGTGGTTTGATGGCCGCTATGGCAAAGGGCATCGAAAACGAATTGGTGCTATCCTTGAAACACCAAATTTTTACCCGTATAAAACAGCTGAAGACAATCTGTCTATCATCAGCCACATCAAAGGAGTAAAAACAAATAATTACGATCAATTACTTGAACTTGTCAATTTGGCCCATCGTAAAAAATCAGCATTCAGGACCTATTCTTTAGGAATGAAACAACGATTGGCTATCGCAGCAACAATGATCGGTGATCCAGATGTGATCATTTTTGATGAACCAACAAACGGATTGGACCCACAAGGGATAGCCGAAGTCAGACAAACGTTGACAGAAATTGCTGCCTCAGGTAAAACGGTCATTATGGCCAGCCACATCCTGGATGAAGTTGAAAAGATCTGTTCTCATGTAGCAATTATTAAAAATGGAAATTTATTGGCTACGGGATCTGTCGGTTCTATTCTGTCAGAGGACGTCACGATAGAATTACAAGCGGAGGATATGAGTGCTTTACAGAATCTGATCGAATCTGTGCCCTGGATGAGTAAAAGTAAAATCATTGCCGATCGACTCGAAGTCCAAATGGAAAACAGTCATTCAGTAGCAGAAATCAATAAACTTGCTTTCGATAGAGGTGTGACATTGACGCACCTTGTAGCAAGAAAACAGCGATTAGAAGAAGAATTCCTAGAAATAACCAAATAGACCAAGGCGAATGAATGTTGTACAACTATTAACACTAGAGTGGAAAAAATTTAGAAACAATTCCGTTTTCAATTTATTTGGGATTATGTTTCTGGTTACATTTCCAACTGCCATTTTCATTGGTAAGGAAATAGATTTGCCAGCAATGGTATTTAATTCAAGTGACTTTTTTACGTTTCCTACTAATTGGGAATGGATGGCTTATGCAGGTAATTGGCTTGTCTTTTTCTTTTTAGGATTTATTATGATGAACATGGTGACATCTGAAGTAGGCTTTAAAACCTTACGCCAGAACATCATCACTGGGATGACTCGTAATGATTTTTTCCTGAGCAAGTTATATGTTGCAATCGCATTGAGTGTAGGTGCGACCTTATATTACATGTTTTGCACTTTGGTGATTGGATTCTTCCACAATGAGCCGTATTCCTTGGAAAATGCGTTTGCGGAACCAGCTTGGATAGGTCGATTTTTTCTAATGTGTATGGGATACCTAAGCTTTGCCTTATTAGTAGGTTTTGTGATTCGGCGTTCTGGAGTTGCGATTTTTACTTACACATGCTACATACTTTTTATAGAATTAATGTTAAAGTGGATGGTACATGCGAGAATAGTTAAAGATTCATCGACCATTAATTATTGGCCGATGAACGCTGTTGAGGATTTAACACCTTTACCCATGTGGAAAAAAGTAGAGAACATTCCAGTGAAAGATATAGACTTTGCTTTTTTATTGACACCTACCCAAGCATGTGTCACGACCAGTATCTATATTTTACTCTTTATTGGTCTCGCTTATTGGCATTTTATGAAGAAGGATATTTGAGTTAGTGTTTAAATAGTAACCGCTCTCCTGCTTTCAAATCATGCACTTCATTGCCGTCAAACACGATTTGTCCATTAATGATAGTCTTATCTATGGTGCAAGGGAATGTATGCCCTTCTAACGGCGACCATCCACATTTGAACAAAAGGTTCTCTTTACTTACAGTGTACGGTTTATTGGCATCAACCAAAACAAGATCAGCGGCATATCCTTCACGGATGTATCCCCTATTCTCAATATGGAAACATTCTGCAACAGCATGACTCATTTTATGCACGACTTTTTCCAAAGATATTTTCCCATTTTTCCAATACTCCAGCATAATCAATAATGGGTGTTGGATTAATGGAAGACCAGAAGGCGCTTGACCATAAGGCTTTGCTTTCTCTTCTACAGTGTGTGGCGCATGGTCAGTAGCAATCACGTCAAAGTGATCATCCAATAACGCTTGGAATAAAGCTTCTTGGTGTTCCTTTGCTTTTATAGCAGGATTGCATTGAATCTTGGTACCAAGTCGTTCATAATCTTCTGCATTAAAATATAAGTGGTGGACACAAACTTCAGATGTAATACGCTTGTCAGCTAAAGGAATTGTGTTGTCAAATAGTGCTATTTCGTCTTGTGTAGATATATGCAGAATATGTAAACGAGTGTTGTGTTGCTTGGCTAATTCAACAGCCATTGACGAAGATAAATAGCAACCTTCGACTGACCTGATGATGGGATGGTGCTTTGGCTGAGGCGACTTGTCTTTCCACAATTCTTTATTTCTTCTGATGGTCGCCTCGTCTTCACAGTGTGTTGCAATAAGCATATCTACTTTAGAAAATAAGCCTTCTAGAGTCGCGCGCTCGTCTACCAACATGTTGCCAGTACTACTACCCATAAATACTTTCACACCGCATACTGTGGACTTGTCAGTCTTCAAGACATCTTCTAGATTGTCATTGGTCGCACCCATATAGAATGAGTAATTCGTATAAGATGTATCGGCTGCGATGTCGTATTTGTCTTGTAATTTCTCTTGGGTTGTTGCCGTTGGTTTCGTATTTGGCATTTCCATAAAACTGGTGACCCCACCTGCTGCTGCAGCCTTTGACTCTGTGTGTATATCTGCTTTGTGAGTCAAGCCCGGCTGCCTGAAATGTACTTGGTCATCGATTACGCCTGGCAATAGATATTGACCTTCTGCATTGAGTTCCTGAGTTTCGGCTGATTCAATTATCCCACCTATTTGTTCGATGATTCCGTTTTGTATCGAGAGGTCGCCTTCGATAGTTTTACCTTCGTTTACAATCTTCGCGTTCTTTATTATCAATCTACTCATATATATGTCTGTTATACCAAGACGAATTAAACTTTAAAAAAATCAATATATACATTATCTCTGCATATGTATGACTAAGGTAAATGAATTAGCTAATTTTACAGTGAGATGAGTAAAAATCCATTGGATAAAAAGATAGGAATATTGGGAGCAGGGCAACTTGGTAAAATGTTGTTCCAAGCTTCGACTAAGCTCAATCTCGATATTAGCTTTTTAGATTCAAGTGTAGAGATGCCTGTGGGGCGAATTTCAGATCGCGTTTACATTGGCAATTTCAAAGACTACGATGATGTCATTGCCTTTGGTGCAGATAAAGATGTCATTAGTATAGAGATAGAAGCTGTTAATGTGGATGCTTTACAGCAGTTGGAGAATGATGGTAAGCAGGTATTCCCGCAACCATCTGTAGTGCGATTGATCCAAGATAAAGGCACTCAGAAAGAATTCTTTAGAATTAATGAATTGGTCAGCCCATCGTTTCAATTGGTGGAATCCAAAGAACATCTTCAATCCAGTATTGACAGTGGGGACATCACATTTCCATTCGTACAAAAACTAAGGCGCGACGGATATGATGGTCGAGGCGTCTGTGTCATCAACACAAAGCAAGACATGGATGATGCATTTGATTCACCCTGTGTCATTGAAGACCTAGTAGACATATCTAAGGAGTTATCTGTTATTGTGGCTAGAGGAAAATCAGGCGAAATTGCTGTTTACGATCCAGTCGAAATGGTAGTCAATCCAGAAGCTAATGTATTGGATTTTCAATTGGCTCCTGCTGCTATCGATAAAGCGAAAAGCGATGAAGCAAAAAAGTTGGCTATTGATACCGCAAATAAATTAGAAATTGTTGGTTTACTTGCAGTTGAGTTATTCCTGGATATTAATAATGAGTTGTGGATTAATGAATTAGCTCCGCGTGCTCACAACAGTGGTCACCACTCCATAGAGTCTTGTCAGACTTCTCAATATGAGCAACAGTTGCGGTGTATACTTGGGTTACCTCTAGGCAGCACAGCACTGCTGAGTCCTTCGTTATTAATGAACATATTGGGTGACCCACACCATACGGGGCCTGCTATATACCAAGGATTAGCAGCATGTCTCGAAAAGAAAGGAGTGCATCCCCATCTGTATGGCAAGACGATTACAAAGCCAATGCGTAAGATGGGACACATTACTATTGTCAACTCAAATTTGGAAGAGGCAAAAGACATTTATCACTACATCAAATCAACATTAAAAGTCATCAGTCATGAGTAATCCAATTGTTAGTGTCATCATGGGTTCGGATTCTGATTATCCCATCATGGAAGCAGCAGTCGATATGCTTAAGGAGTTTGATATTCCATTTGAATGTACAGTAGTGTCAGCACATCGCACTCCTGATCGAATGGTAAACTTTGCAAAAGAAGCTGCTGGAAGAGGCATAAAAGTCATCATTGCGGGAGCAGGTGGTGCAGCTCATTTGCCAGGCATGGTCGCGTCATTAACAGCTCTGCCAGTGATAGGTGTTCCAATCAGATCTTCCAATTCTATTGATGGCTGGGATTCTGTATTGTCAATACTTCAAATGCCTAATGGCATTCCTGTTGCGACTGTAGCGCTAAACGGGGCAAAGAATGCAGGGATATTGGCAGCGTCAATTTTAGGTGCGAGTGATAAAGCAATTTTCGACAAAGTCAGCAGCTATAAAGAATCACTAAAAGAAGCTGTTCTGGAAAAAGCAAAACGTGTAGAAGAAAAAAATTCCTAGTACCAAACACCAATGAACTTACTCACATGGAATTGCAATATGGCATTCAGAAAGAAGTTCATGCACGTCCTTGATGACTCCATCGACATCGCAGTCATACAAGAATGTGAACATAAAGAAAAACTTGAAATCGCCTTAGCTGATACTCCTTACAATGACATCATCTGGTACGGCAATAATAAACACAAAGGCATTGCAGTCATTTCATTTAACGATGTCCACGTGACATTAAGCAAAAATTTCAATACAGAATTTGAATATATTTTACCAATAGATGTCTCCGTTAATAACACACATTTAAATCTTTTTGCTATTTGGGCAATGCCTCATAAAACAGAACGACGCAAACGCTATGTCGGCCAAATATGGGGTGCCATCAATTACTATAAAAAAGCATTTGAGTCACCTAGCATTTTGATTGGTGATTTTAATAGCAATGCCATATGGGACAAAGAGCATAAGAATGGTAATCACAGTGATGTGGTTTCTTTTTTGGATGATTTTGGAATTAGTAGTTTGTATCATGAATTGAAAGAGGAAGTTCATGGCACAGAGTCTGAACCCACGATATATTTACTAAAGCAACATACAAAGCCTTATCATTTGGATTATTGTTTCATAAGTAAGACGATGTTAAGTAACCAAACAACAATTGAGATTGGGGGTATAGAAGAGTGGTTAGAGTATAGTGATCATATGCCTTTGTTCGTGAAGGGATTGAATCTGATTTAAAGATGTACATTCCTTGGAAAGCTTATTAATTCTTTGGGAGGGACAGACTTCTCTCCTTTTCTTCTTCTTTGCTGAGGCGGGACGCCTGCAGCGACGGTTTGTGCGTCCTTGAAGGTGTCTCGCCTCAAGAACTACAGGGCCGTCTCGTCATTCGTCCTCGGCGACTGCCACTCCTCCAATGGAGGAGAATTGGCCTTAATGTATAATTACAATTCTCTTAATTAACTAGCTAATTTCGGGATACGGTCGTTTAAAAGGTAAATTCGACTGCTCCTGAATATCTTTTATCCTATCTACATTTTCTCCACCAGCATCTCAGCAATCACCAAATCCTCCAAGGCCATCCCGGTTGATTTAAACAAAGTCGTCTCCATAGCCGATCTCCTCGAAGAGCCCTCTTTTTCACACAATTGAGCTAGATCTCCTTTTATATCTTCGAGAGCGAACACACCTTCATGTACTGCAGTAACTATCTCACCAGCATGATAAGGTGTTGTATCTAAATTATCGGTATATACAGAACTTGATGAAATAACATCCGAACTCACTTCATGCATATCGTGTGTGAATGATCCTGCCAAATCCAGATGTTGACCTTGACCCAATTCAGATTGATGAATAAGTGGGCTTGTTGCTGAAGTAATGCAACTGATCACATCGACAGACTTTAATTTATCTTTATACGTATCAATGGCAATAATTTCTGCTGAGAAATCACTAGTTAATTGACTCACAATCTGCTTTGACTTGTCAAAATTTCTCCCCCACAAATAGATTGTCTCATACTGATGGACAACTTGGTGCGCTTCAATAAAAAAAGGAGAAATGGCTCCATTGCCCAAGACTAATAATGATTTGGCATCAGGTCGAATAAGTTTAGAAGCCGCTAAAGCTGATGTTGCAGCAGTCCGAATGTTCGTGATCAATTTCGCATCCATGCTGATTAATGGCTTACCACTAATTGCATCAAACAGAATGTAAACTCCATTGACGTAGGGATCAATCGTATTGCTATTGGCTGGAGTGGTTGTGATTAATTTACAACCAACATATTTTCCATTTTCCCAAGCTGGCATGTATAAAAAGGTATTCTCTTGCGATCCAGACACACCTGCATATGTATTCATTGTTTTAGGTGGACTAACGATTTGTTGTTCTTTAAAGGCTGTTTCTAAAGCTATGATTAGTTCTTTGTAATTGATTACTTCTCGTATAGTCTCGTTTGAAATCCACTGCATGATGTCTGTATTTAACATACAATTTAGTGAAATAAAAAAGGCCTTCCCGTTAAGGAAGGCCTCATAATTACTTATCTTCAATCTGAATAGACTACTGAATTCTTTCCATTACAAATTCAACACGTCTGTTCAGTTTTCTGCCTCTTAGTGTTTTATTATCAGCAATTGGCTGTGTCTCACCGAATCCTTCATAATCCATTCTAGACGCATCAACGCCTCGGGATTGTAAGTACTCATAACACGCTTGTGCTCTATTTCTAGATAAGAACAAGTTGGTGTCTGCTGGACCCGTACTGTCGGTGTGGCCACTGATTACCAATTTGTAGTTATAGTAACGTGACATCAAATCTGCAATTGAATTCAAGTACTGATAGGATTCTCGTGTTATCACATCTCTTGCTGTCTCAAACTGGATGGCTCTCATTGCGATCTCCAATATATTCGCTTCCTCAATTGTGATGTAGCCATCTCCTCCAGTTGGTTGAGGACTAGACGGAACTGTTGTCGTCGGTGGTGGTGTCGTCACAATATTTGGTTGAGTTGAGGTCGACGGACAACCATTGTTGTCAACTGTTCCCGCAATATTTGGACAATTGTCTCGATCATTTGGAATACCATCACCATCTGAATCTGGACAACCATTGTATGCAGAAGGTCCTGCTTCATTTGGACATCTGTCGTCAATATTTGCTATGCCATCACCATCCGTATCTGGGCAACCACCAGTGGCAGCAGAACCAAATTCATCAGGGCATCTATCATTTGAATCTAAAATACCATCGCTATCTCTGTCAGTGGTTTCCGGACAACCATTATTAGAAATCGGACCAACAGTACGAGGACATTGATCATCTGGATCAGAAACACCATCGCCGTCTGTATCTGGACAACCGCCAGTAGCAGCAGGACCACTTTGATCTGGGCATCTGTCTCTTGAGTCAGGCACACCGTCACCATCTCTATCATCACTTGCAGGAGTTGTTGGTACATCAGTATCGGTAGGACACCCTCGATTACTTACCGGACCAGCTTGATCTGGACAGTCATCTATCGCATCTCTGATACCGTCGCCATCTCTATCATCTTCATCTGGGCAGCCATTATTTGACATTGAACCAGCCATGTTAGGACATTCGTCATCGTTATCAGAAACACCGTCTCCATCTGAATCTGGACAACCTCTTGATTCTGCAGGACCTGCAGTTTGAGGACATCTGTCTTCATAATCTGGAACACCGTCAGCATCTGTATCTGGACAACCATTTAACTCATGTGGTCCAGCAACTTGCGGGCATAAATCAACATCATCAGTTAAGCCATCACCATCTGAATCAATTTTTGTCATTTCTTCTTCTGTCATTTCTTCTTTTGGCATATCATCATCTTTTCCTAGCATGTAGATAAATCCAAGTCCGTGATGAAAATTATCTCGATCACTTGATAAAGATTTTCTGTATTCTGATTGAAAATTGAGATAGCCACGTGGATGGAATTTCACTTTCACACCAAGACCAACAGGAATTTGAGCATTGAATTCTCCTTCATCTTCGGCAACACCACCTATTCCAGCAAGTAGATAAGGTCTTACTTTACCAGCTCTATCCAAAAACTCATAGTTCAGTTTTGCATCGAGACCAATCACTGCTTTGTGAAATGGATCATTCAGATTAATAACTCTATTGTGACTTTGCACAACGCCAACAGTTAACGGGACATTTATGCTGAGATCTGGTGTGATAAAGCGGTGAATACCAACTTCAAAACCAGGGTGATATGAGGTGAAATCACCAAAATCCCCATCATTAAATGTTTGGTAATCTAGCACTAAGCCTTTAAAGGAAATGCCATTCTTTGCTTGTGCGTCCGCATTTGTGACAAACAAGAAAGAGAGTAGTACCAAAACGAGTAAGCCTTTTTTCATCTTAATTCCTAAGTTTTATGATGTCTGTTTTGTTCAAAATATACTTGAATTTACCAATTATATTATTGAAAATACATCTTATAATTTACGTATATGTTTCTGATTGACAATCTAAATGTTATACAATTGTAAAATCACAATCAATGATCAAAGATACACTACAGCATCAAAGGATTACTGTAGAGTTTCAAAAAATCCATTTTTCGTGTTCTTTTTGACATTATCCCAGTCAAAATATCTACCATTCATGCTGATGTAAACACCCGGATCCAAGGTTTGAGCAAATGCGATTGAACTACCAAGGTTAAAAAAGCCATCGGATGATGATCCAAAAGCATGAGGGATCATCGCTCCAGTGAGTACAATGGTCTTATTTTCAATGTTCGCCTCTGCCAGCACTTTTGCTGTCACAGGCATTGTATCTGTACCGTGTGTGATGATGACATCATTATATTTCGTTGATCTACACTGATGTACGATTACCTCTCTGTCTGCTTCTGTCATTTCCAGGCTATCGACCATCATCAATGTTTTGACATCAATATCGATGGTACATCTCCCACGTTTAAACATATTGTGCAAATGGGTATCCTTAAAATACAATTCACCTGTGATGAAATTATATTCTTTATCAAATGTACCTCCTGTGACGAAAACCTGAATCATGACATTCATTATGTTATAAAAAGTCAAAAATGTATTGCTGTATTATGTGCCTAAGCATTCATTCATTTACTACCTTTATATAGCTAAAATGATGAACATATGACTACTGACAATACTCACTTTCTATCTGATCAAATCAAATCTTTAGGCGAATCCGCTACTTTAAAGATGTCTGCACTTGCCAGAGAGCTCGGTGCTCAAGGACATGACGTGATATCACTCAGTATCGGTCAACCAGACTTTGATACACCAAAACACATCAAAGATGCTGCCAAAGAGGCCTTGGATAAAGGAATTACGGGATATACCCCCGTGCCTGGATCGGTAAAATACAGAGAAGCCATTGTTAATAAATTCAAACGCGATAACGGATTGGACTATTCCATGAAGCAAATTGTCGTTTCTAATGGAGCAAAACAATGTATTGCCAATATATGCTTGGCACTTTGTAACTCAATTGATGAAGTCATCATATTTACACCTTATTGGGTGTCTTATATTGAAATTGTAAAATTTGCAGGTGGTTGCCCTGTCGTGCTTAAAGCACCGATAGAAAATGACTTTAAAGTATCTGCTGAGCAACTAGAGGCGGCAATTACAGCTAACACAAAATTGATCATCTTCTCCTCTCCTTGCAACCCGACTGGGTCCGTTTACACAAAAGCAGAGTTGGAATCGCTAGCCGAGGTTTTGAGAAGACACAAAGATATATTTGTTGTTTCTGATGAAATCTATGAACACATCAATTTTGGTGACCCGCATACTAGCTTTGCTTCTTTGGATGGTATGTATGACAGAACCATTACTGTAAACGGGATGTCAAAAGGCTTTGCGATGACAGGCTGGAGATTGGGTTATATGGCTGCACCACAATGGTTGGCTTCTGCTTGTGCCAAGATACAAGGCCAGTTTACCAGTGGCGCGAGTGCCTTTGGGCAATATGCTGCTGCTGTAGCGTTGGATTCTGATTTGGGACCAACGCGAGAAATGACGAAAGAATTCGAACGTCGCAAACATATGGTCATCGAATTATTGAGAGAAATTCCTGGATTTCGTGTCAATGACCCTCAAGGTGCATTCTACATTTTCCCAAATATCAGTCACTACTTTGGAAAAACAAACGGAACAGATACCATCTACGATGCAGACAGTTTTGCGATGGAGGTTTTAAATAATGCTCATGTTGCTTGTGTCTCTGGTAGTGCCTTTGGAAATGATGAGTGTATGCGAATTTCTTATGCTGCTAGCGAAGAGACATTACGCGAAGCTGTCCGACGGATTAAGGAGTTTTTGGCTGACTTTGCTTAAAGGTTAAACATGAAGGGACATTAAGATAGGTCGCTGAAGATGTCTCGCTTCAACTCAGGAAAGTCAAGCCTGCCTGCAGCCAGATAGGTTCGTGTGCAAGGTTGAACTTTTACTTTCTCATAGAAAACCATGAATTTTTCATTTCACGGAATTCTGTGATTTTTAGACGATATAAGGAGAATACATTTGTTTCAAAATCAATAATATGAAACATCTTGTCAGCTTTTTATTCCTCTTACTCACCACTCTATCCTACTCTCAAATCTCTGAAATCGAATTAAAGCCAGATGGTGTCATTTATCCACGTATGACCACTGCACAAAGAAATGCTATATCATCTCCTGTTGAGGGTCAATGCATTTACAACACATCAACAAACAATGTCAATTGCTTCAATGGATCAAGCTGGCAAGCTCCGTCACAAGGAAACTCTAGCGAGATATCAGACAACGATGGAGATACATCTGTAGACGTAGAAGCAGGTACTGACAACGACCTTATTATTTTCACAACTGGTGGGAAACAGGTGATGCGTCATGATGGCCAAACCCTAGAAATCTTAAACAGTGGACAATCAGTCTTTATTGGTGAAAATGCTGGTCAATCAGATGACAACACCAATAATCAAAATACATTTATAGGATATCGTGCTGGAGAAGACATCACAACTGGTACACAGAATGTCGCCATTGGAAATCAAGCGCTTCGGGACAACATTATCGGGTCAACAAATATTGCTATTGGCAAAGAAGCACTGGCAAAAAGTACTGGCTCGAATAATATTGCCATTGGCTTTAATGCGGGAAGAGACATTACAAATCAAACAACCAAGAATGTATTCATGGGGAGTTTTGCTGGGTTTGCCCATTCGGAAGGCGAAAGTAATATCATGATTGGTTCTGAAGCAGGTAGAAGTTTACAAGATGGTTCTGAGAATATATTTATAGGTAATGAAGCTGGCTTTACTGCTAATTCAGATCCAAGTGCTTATTTTGGTACGTCTAGAAACACGTTTCTCGGAAGTAATGCAGGTAGGCTTTTAAAACATGGCAGATCAAACATACTATTAGGAAGTTTTGCAGGTAGTGGTTTACAAGAGGGAAATTCCAATGTATCAATAGGTGGAATCTTACCTAGATTTGCTGAAGATAATGTATTAGTTGGTGTAGGAGCAGCAGAAGATTGGCCATCTGGGTTCTTTGGTAATACAATGGTAGGTCCCGCTGCAGGAAACTCGAATTCTTTTAATTTTGATTCTGGCCGTTTCAATACATTTATAGGTGCCAATACTGGCAACGATCAAAATGGTTCCTTCGGCGTAGTTCTTGGCGCATATAGAGCTCCATTCCGAGGATTTAATACAGGTGGCAGCAACAATGTTGTCATCGGAAATAACGCTACAGCCAATTTTGAAGGAACGGAATACAACAATACCTTAATCATAGAATCCGACACTCTCTGGAGTCCAGGCACGGCAAGCCTACCGTTGATCTACGGTGAGTTTGATAATGATATAGTTAAAATCAATGGAGAGTTCACAGTGAGTAATTTTGTTGTTGGCAATACAGATCTACGCATAAACTCGCTTGGCACACTTGCTTTAGCCAGTTCGGATGTCAGATTAAAACACGACATTAAGCCGATTACAAATGCCTTAGAAAAAGTCAATAAACTCCAAGGTGTATCCTTTATGTGGAATGAAGCCAGTGAAGTTGGCACCCAATTGGGTATGATCGCCCAAGAAGTCCAAAAAGTGATACCCGAAGTTGTCAATGAAAATAAAGACGGTTTTCTTAGTGTTGACTACACAGAAACAATTGGTCTATTAGTAGAAGCTATCAAAGAACTTAGTGATCAGAATGATCAGCTTCAAGAAAAACAACTCGAATTAGAAAAACAATTACTTATTCAATCAACTCAAAACAATTAATATGAAACAGTTATTTATTTCAACAATTCTTCTTTTCGTCATATCCAATTTAACTGCTCAACAAAGAGAATTGTCAGTAACAGAGATGGATGGTGATGGCTCAGCTGTTATACAAATAGAGTCAGATAATCCATCAGACGCTGATTATACGAACATGATATTAGGATTCAATCCGTCAAATGGGCCTTGGTTGCGAACCGTAACAAACCACCCATTAAGTTTTTTCACAAATAATACTCGTCGCATGACGCTTACTGAAGATGGTTCATTAGGTATCGGAACCAGCAGTCCGAGCTCTAGACTCTTCGTGCAAAACGGTCGCATGGGTTTAGAGACTATATCTGGAACTGTTCTTTTAGGCAATTTTTTGTTTCCTAATGAGACTACAGGTTTGGACATATATACGGGTAGTTCTAAAGAAGCAGAATTGAGTTTCAGCAAAACAAGTACGTTCACCTCTGCCTTGAATCTAAGTAATTTAGATGGTGGTGAAATTAATTTTAGAATTGGGACAAACAATAAATTACAGGTATTGAGTAATGGAGATGTCAAAGTCAACAACCTAGTTGGATCAAGCACGAGAAATGTAGTTGTCACTTCAGATGGGAGGTTGGACGTGGACAATAGCTCTCCAACCACAGGGGTTCTCGTAGTCACACCAGTTGACTTTTTATATGACGGGGACTACAATCAAAATCCTAATTTAATGACTGGTTCGGGGGGACCGATTTACTATCCAATAGATTTACCAGAAGGCGCTGTGATAACTTTAATGAGAATTTTCTATGCTGATGCGAATCCAACTCCATCCTTTGATATGATGGTAGAGCTACGTCGATCAGGTCACTCAAGTGCAAATACTGCTGGCAGCTTAGGTGTTTTCACATCTTCTGCCGCTCCTTCTTCTAGTATCAGTGACATATTGCGGGCGGATAGAAATATTGCTTGGACCATTGGTGATCCAACTCTTCAAAAAAGTCATATAGCTGTAGATCTCGATTTACTGACCTCATTATCTGCGATAACAGTGGAATATACCTTGCCATAAATTGACAACAATATTACTTATGTAATAACATACATCTTATTTTGTGTGGCAACTGTATATTTGTTCATAGATGAAAGGCAATATTCTTATCATCGGTGCAGGAGTCTTTGGTGTTTTTACAGCCATCGAACTTGCTCGTCGAGATTATAGTGTTACGCTTCTAGAAGCAGGTCAGCTCCCTAACCCCAAAGCTGCATCGACAGACATCTCAAAAATTGTCCGTGTAGAATATGGTGCTGATCGAGAGTATTTTAAAATGGCAGAGTCTAGTATGATCCAATGGCGAAATTGGAATGATATACTTGACGAAGTGGTGTACCATGAGATCGGTTTTCTTATGTTATCTGCTTCTATTATTTCACAGGAACATAGCCCTTATGAAGCCAACAGCTTGAACATGTTATTATCTGAGGGATATGAAGTTGAGCGAATAAAGAGTGATGAGATTGTAAATCGATTTCCCAGTATAGCGAAAGACGTGTATCAAGAAGCACTGTATAATCCACAAGGGGGGTTTGTAAAATCTGGTCGTGCAATTCATTTGTTAGCGATTTATGCAAAACGTATAGGTGTCCAAATAATTGAGAACACTAAAGTATCAAGATTGCTCAATGAGAATGATAAGATTATAGGTGCAGATTGTCTAAATGGGAAAAGTTACTATGCAGATCATGTCGTTGTAAGTGCAGGAGCTTATACGCCCTACCTTGTACCTGAGTTAAATTCTTATTTCACTATAACGGGACATCCTATATTTTGGCTACAACCAGATCAGCCTGAAGTGTTTAAATCAGACGAATTACCAGTGTTTATGGCAGATATAGCAAACACTGGATACTATGGCTTTCCATACAATGAAGAAAAAGGTGTTGTTAAGATCTCAAAGCATGCTGCTGGTGTCATTCAGCATCCTGATGACGCAAGGATCGTTTCTGATGCAGAAGTATCTGACTTACGAGCTTTTGTAAAAAAATCATTCCCGACATTGAGAGACGCAAAGTTGAAGAATACAAGAAGGTGTCTGTATACGGATACACATGATGGCCATTATTGGATTGCTAGGCATCCGGGATTAAAAGGATTAACAGTGTCCACTGGAGGCTCAGGGCACGGCATGAAGATGGGACCAGAACTGGGTAAGATCACTGCAGATGTTGTTGAAGGATATGATCATGGCTACTCTTCTCGTTACGATTGGCGTCATATTGAATTAGGTCAGACCAGAAAAGAAGAAGCAAGAATGAGCAAATAAAATCTTTTTTACACTTTTTATTATTTTGAAACAAACTTCTCATTATGAAACAATTTCTTCTCTGTGCAATGCTTATCATTTTTACCAACAATCTATTTTCTCAAGAAAGAGAATTACAAATTACTGACACAGATAATGATGGTGATGCTGTCATTCAATTAAATAGTAATGATCCAGCAGCAAGTAATTATATGGAAATGATTCTTGGATTTAATCCTTCCAACCAAACCTGGCTTCGGACGACTACTAATCACGACTTGAGCTTTTGGACAAACAACACCAGAAAGATGACCATTAAAAATGATGGTAAAGTAGGCATAGGTACTTCCACCCCATCTTCAATACTCGAAGTTAATGGTGATACAGAGCTGAATGGAAATCTCATACAAAGCGGATCAGGAAATTCAATTATAGAATCCACAAATGGGACCATTACGATCACTACTAATTCTGCAACTATAGAGGTCTTACCCAATGGTAACATTAATATTTTATCCGCCGGCGATATAGACGTCGACGCCACTGGTAATCTTAATTTATCCGCTGCCGGAGATATGGCTATTTCTGCTGACGGAACACTTGACATTACAGCTGGTGAAATAGATATTGATGCAGGTGGACTTGATGTCACTAGTCAATCTTTTACTAACTTTTCAACAGCAACTAATTTCAATTTAAATGCAAGAAATCACTCAATCGTTGCTGAATCTAACATTGATATGCAAAGCGGAAATGATTTGATAAGCAACATAGGCAACAATTACAACTTATCTATCGGAGGAGATCAAGCATCAACAATCTCAGGTGATACAAACTTTAGTATTGGAGGAGATTTTTCTTTGCATGCACAAAGTTCTGAACAAACATTTGACACTTCCTTTAGCTTAAGTTCAACACTCAACACTTCTTTGAATGGAGGACTAATTCTTCTCAACAGTAACGGGAATGGATCGGGAGCGGCTAGGATTGGAGACACTGTCACCAGCGCAAAAATTTTAACTGGAAGCACCTCTGTTTTGATTGGTAATTAAACCTAATTTCTTGGTTTATTGACAGATTTGTAATAATCCATTAATGATTCATTTGCCTGTTCAAGATCGTACATTCCATTTGAATCTCTTTGTCTAAAAAGTTCATAAAGTATAACGGCACAGGCAACGCTTATATTCAAACTGCGCACCATCCCAACTTGCGGAATGAAAATATTACCATCTAAATGGCTAAGAAATTCAGCAGATATACCATCATGCTCATTGCCTAATACAATTGCTGTTGGAATAGTAAAATCACAATTGTGTATTGGTTTTGCTGTTTCTCCTAAATGTGTTCCAAGTATCAATAAATGCCTTTTCCGCAACTCAATAACGCATTCTTCTATTGATGTAAACAAGCTTGTTTTTACCCATTTTTTTGCTCCAGAGCATGCCTTACTGTTTAATCCTTTCTTAAGCGTTGCTTCATTTAGTTGCGGTTCTGTATATACAACAAACACATGTACAATTCCTACAGAATCACATGTGCGCAATACAGCACCAATGTTATGAGGATCATGGACGTTCTCTAAGACGACAACTATATCTGATTGGCGTTGTGCAACAACTTGTCGCATGCGTTCTTCACGTTTGACCGTGATGCCATCATTAAATTCGGCGCCTGGATTTTTATTTGACATTGGTTATGAGACTTGAACTCATTTTTTTAGTCGAGGATCAAATAACTACTCATCCAACTTTTTGAAGTTCTCTCCTTGGAATTCAATGATATCCAGATGTTTATTCACAAAATAGTTGATGTTATCCAAAGCTTTTGATTCTAATTCTGGATCTGCTTCATTGATGGGGACTCCTTCAAGGCGGAATGATGACTGAAGAAACTGTTGTGATTCGTCGACAAAGAATTGAAAATTTCTTCCATATTCCATCAAATTTTTACCAACAAAATACATGACATCATAGCCGTGATAAGCATCATCGTTTGGAATGGTCCCGTATCTATTGTAATACTCTCTTTCAAATGCTCGCACATCTGCATTCTGTTTATCTACGAACTTAGATCGACAGACTTTCATGTTCAAATTTCTAAACAGATTGAATCCAATTTGATCAGAATCTAAAGCTAATGGCATAGTGTACACATGAACGGGCTCAAGAGATTTTTCTCCATTTATTCTCCTTAAGCAATTGTACATAAAGTCCCCGTCACCCGAAGAAGAGTAAAATGGGAATATGATGGCTTTGCGTCCAGTTTCATAAAAAATAGAATCGTACGCTGTTTCTCCATTTAGAAGAGAATCCACTTGTACGCGAAAAACGCGCAGATCATCTGGAGAGTTATCTTTTGAAGTTTCTTTATGAACTTTCTGTAAATACTTAATGATGTTTTCATCAGACCTTCTTCTCTTAGGATCATCTTGATCACGGCCCACTAGAACGATTTCTGAATCATCAAAATTGGCTTTTGCATGAGCCATTATTTTTTGAAAGTGATCAGCAGTATTTGGCCTTAGTTGAACGTAAAATGGATTCTCTTTTGCTAACGAACTACTGGCATACCAGGGGGACACAACAGTGATTTCGTTTTCTTTGCCAAATTCAGCAGCAGCAATCAAACCGTCTTTATTACTCCTTGTGGCATATGGACCTATTAGAGCATCCATGTTTTGCATTCTGAATGATTTCAAATCGCTCTTCACTTTATCTGCACTTCTCTGAGTATCAAAGACATCAACATTCAAATTTAAACCTTCTTGTTCAAGTTGGGTCAAAGCTAATATTGTTCCTGCATAAAAACTTACAAAGCGATTTGTCCTAGAATTATCTGATGTCGCTCTAGTATTTGCATCTGGTTTATTGGCCTCAAAAGGGATCATTAAAGCCACATTATAGACATCCTTTTTCTCTTGAGGAATGATGTCTATCTCGTCGTTTTGGATAGGCGGTTTTACTTCTTCATCAACTATTTCCCACTTAACTGTATCTACTAGAGGTACATCTTGCTTTACTGGTGTTTCTTTCGGTGTAGAAACTCTACTTGGTGTGTACACCGTTTTTGATGTACTGCATGACAACAAGAAAAGTGTCGTACTAAATAGAAGTATAATTTTACTCCCACTCAATAGTCGCGGGTGGTTTGGTGCTAATATCATAAACAACTCTGTTTATACCTTTTACCTGATTAATGATCTCTGTTGAGACAGTTTCTAAAAATGAGTGTGGTAATTTACTCCAATCAGCAGTCATTCCGTCAACGGAATTCACACATCTTAACGCAAGAGTGAATTCATAAGTTCGCTCATCTCCCATTACTCCTACTGACTGCACTGGCAACAATATCGCGCCTGCTTGCCAAACTTTATCATAAAGTCCTTGATCTTTGAGTTGATTGATGTAAATAGCATCAGCGTCTTGGCACAAACGAATCTTTTCTCTAGAAATTGGTCCGAGTATTCTTATGGCCAATCCTGGACCTGGAAATGGATGTCTTCCTATTATGTCCTTGGATATCCCTAATTCCGTTCCGATTACCCTCACTTCATCTTTGAATAATGTTCTCAGGGGTTCTACAATCTTCAACGCTAGCCGTTCAGGAAGCCCACCAACATTGTGATGAGATTTTATTGTGGCAGAAGGACCATGGACAGATACTGATTCGATCACATCAGGATAGATGGTACCTTGTCCCAACCATTTGATGTTATCTAATTTATTAGCCTCTGCTTCAAAGACTTCTATAAATACCCTACCAATAATTTTTCTCTTCTTCTCAGGGTCACTCACACCTTCCAGTTCATCCAAAAACGCATCTTTTGCGTCGACCCCGATAATATTCAGACCCATGCCTTTATAACTGTCAAGGACTTCTTCAAATTCACCTTTACGTAAAAGACCATTATCAACGAATATGCATGTGAGTTGATCACCAATAGCACGTTGCAATAATGTAGCAGCTACAGTGGAATCCACACCTCCCGACAATCCCATAACGACTTTATCGGACCCGATTTGACTCTTTAATTCACCTACTGTTGTTTCTATGAAATGTGCTGGTGTCCAATCTTGACTGCATCCAGCTATGTTGACTAAAAAATTCTTTAGTAATGTGCTCCCTTCCAAACTGTGACTAACCTCAGGATGAAACTGGATACAATAGACTGGCTTATCGTAAGCATTAGTCTTCGACCTAAATGCAGCTACTGGGATTGAATCAGTGGTTGCCACAATCTCAAAAGAATCTGGTATATCTAATATTGAATCACCATGGGACATCCATATTTGTGAATCATCAGAAATAGCTTCAAAGAGTTGGTCTTCTTTCTTCGTTACTTTTAATGTGGCCTTACCGTATTCTCTAATATTGGAGCTCTCTACTCTACCGCCCAATTTAGCAGAGATGTATTGAGCACCATAACAAACACCTAACACAGGGAATTTGTCAACGACGGTCTCTAGTTCAAATTGAAGTGCATTTTCGTCATTTACCGAATACGGACTACCTGAGAGGATGACTGCTTTGACATTTTCTGTAAATGCAGGTGGATTGTTACACGGATGAATCTCACAATAGATCTGTAGCTCTCTGACTCTTCTGGCAATCAATTGCGTGTATTGAGACCCAAAATCGAGAATGATGACCTTTTCTAACATGTTAATTGGTTAGCTTACTAATCCTCTTCCTTCTTTATTTATTTTTCCTTCTGCTTCCAGGTCTTTGAGCAGTTTATCCAAAATGCCATTGATGAAATCTTTACTCTTTGGAGTGCTGTACATTTTAGAGACTTCTACATATTCGTTTATTGTCACTTTTGTTGGAATAGTCTCACACTCCAAGAACTCAACAAGGGCCATTTTCAATAAAATCATATCTATAACAGCGAGTCTTTCGTGATCCCAATTTTGGAGTGCAGGTTTGATAACACTTAAAAGATCATCATCTTTCTTATCTGTGCTTTCTAATAATTTTAACCCAAAAATTTTGCAAGTCTCATCATCTGGAAAGTACTCTTTGTAGTGGTTTGCTTCTACTTCTGGCAATTCTTTGAGCGTTTTCTTGATTGTACCAATGACGACTGACTTGTCATCGAGCCAGTTGGTGAAATGATCATCCATCTGTTCAACAAAAAACTCATGTTTGCGGCAAACTCTGAATAACTCCAATAGGATTTCTAAGTGGTCTTCTTTGGTACTCGCTTTCGCTAAATATTCTTTATACGCTTCATTGTTAGCGAACTCAGTGTAAATTTTCTTAATGTAGTCAAAATTGATTTTATCACTAAGGTTGAGTGACTTAAATTCTTGTTGTAATTTTTTATTTCCTTCTAATGACTGAATGAGTTCGTTTTCATATAGCTTAGGTGTAAATGTTTTGTCCTCATCCGACGGAAGATGTTTCGACTTCCTTTTCTCTCCATCTGCAACAGATTCTTTGGATATTTGAATCAAGCAATATAGGTTAAACAGATACAAGGTAAATGCTTCTTCAACAGAAGACAAATACCGTTTTTTTGCTTCCTTAAACTTGAATGCTTCATCCCTGTTTAACGAGAACAGCACCTGCATTACTTTGATTCGGACACCCCTTCGACTTAACATACTTTTATGTGTTTAATTTATTACACTACAAAGAAACTGATTTGTTTCTCTTTGACTACTATTTTATCATTATTATTTAATGAATTCTTGCTTCACTTCTTCATAAGATGGCAACTTCTTTTTATGCCACTTACTCACTATTTTCCCATCTTTCCACAACACGATCCCTGGATTCGATCTCACTATTGTCTTTAAAAGGATATCGTCGGCTGTATACATGTCTAGTCCTAAGCCCAATTCTTCTTTTAAATCTGCTAACTGTTCTGCTCCAGAACCACCTACCACAGCATATGTCTTATATCCATCAGCACTTGCTTTTTGTGTAAATGGCTTGATGATTGAAGTATAGTCATCTGCAAAAGATTCATCCCATTTATAATCTGTATACGTGTAGTTTTTCTGTTGAATGTCAGCAATGGATTTTTCAATGATGAAGTCACCATCAGCATCCTTGGTCTGAAGCGTATCTAATTTCATAATGGTATCCATGTAGGTACTCTGCACTTCCTCACTCCCAGCACCTTTCAATTTATAGCTGACAATCATGACAGCATAGTTCGGATCGTTCAGTATATCCTCAGTTTTGTCGTATCCATCTGTATCTACAATCTCAAATTCACTAATCTTTGATGGTACTAATGTTGGTTCAGATTTGATCTGGTCGACCACCCATCCTTCATCTTTCGGATAAGATTTGTAGATCGCCATATAATCTGGGTTCATGATCGATGCAATCTCTCCAGTCTTAGTATTTGTAAATTCCCATCCGATTATATCCACATCAGCAAGTGCTTGCATTTCGATGGCTTTTTGTTCACGAACGTTCGCGTTTTTCTTAAATGGTCTAAAGTCTGCATGTGGAATATCCCAGACAAAATTACTTAGACAATAGATGATGAGTCCAACTATAGAAGCAACAACAATCATATCTCTAAGCCTTAAAGAGAACAATTGGTGCATCGATTTATGCTTAAATAAGAAGAAGATTGCTGGCACCATTAATGCCAAATCCTTGAAGAAAGATATTTTAGGTTTTAGTTTAATGAAATCACCAAAACAACCACAATCTGTAACCTGTTGATTTGTTTCTTTAAATGCACCCCATTGGCCAAACTGGAAAAAATTCACATCAGGAGGCACATAGCCTGTAAGGAATGTAAAACCAGTGAGTCCTGTAAAAAACAAAAGCAATATAAAAAACATCCAACTCAACGCTTTTGGTCTATGTCCCATAATCAGCATGATTCCCAAAACAATCTCAAATATGATGACGAACATCGAAATGCCGATTTGATATTGAGATAGAAATGGAAAAAGAGGTGATAGAAAACTAAACCAAGTACCACTAAATACAGATTCGAATGCTGTGAAATAGTCAGCGATTTTGAAGCCCATTCCCATTGGATCTACGGCTTTTACCCAACCTGAAAAAATGTAGAATGCACCGCAAAAATTCTGTAGATATGTCATGAGCCAGGACTTATGACCCTTCATGATCAAACCCACAATTAAGGTGAGGACGATAGCGACTGATCCTATGACCAGAAGTAATGTTTGCAGATTCATATATTCAAATAAGAATTGGTGAACAAATATACATATTAAACTTTGACTTATATGTTCAAAAAACAAATTAAGAACAATAATTTTTGCAAAGTAAACTCATATTCTTGATCGATATTCTTTCAAAATGTGTTTAATTCGTCAATGAATTGTTAAGCCTTCATCTACATGGTTCTATTACTGCTGTGTCTTCTTGCAAATGTGTCTCTCGGACTACTGTTTAAGGTCTTTCCAAAGTATGGCATTCGCAACCTACCGACAATTGTCATTAACTATATGTCGTCTATCGTTGTAGGAAGTGTTCTTGCTGGTAAGATCATCATCACTAAGGAAGTGATTCATTCACCAGGTATTGGTTACATTATCGCACTCAGCCTACTCTTTATCGTAGGATTCAATGTGCTTGGAAGGGCTTTTCAGATTGCAGGAATGTCCTTGACGACCATTATTCAAAAGATGTCTATTCTTATTAGTGCGATTTTTGCCATAGTGGTATACAACGAACTCGTCAGTGTTCAAAAGGTTGTAGGACTCATTCTTGCTGTAGCTGCAATCGTATTTGTGTACTATGTTCCCAAGAGCGAAAGACAGCAGTTGGGTAAGGATTGGAAAGTCATTGCATATCCTTTCATTGCGTTTGTATTGAGTGGCATTATTGAAGTCATACTATTGGTTGTCGGCAAAGAAGGCTTAATGATGGACAGCATATCATTTGTGTCCCATTCTTTTGCCTTAGCAAGTATCATAGGAATTGCAGTTATGGCATTTACGACCAGACCTTTTATCAAACCTCAGGAGATTCTAGCTGGCATTGTCCTTGGCATTCCCAATTTTCTAACCATTTACTTGCTGATTGTCTTGGTCGAACAAGGCTGGGATGGTTCAGTCTTATTCCCCATCAACAACATTGGCATTGTCCTATTGTCAGCATTAGCAGGAGTCTTGTTGTTTAATGAAAAAATGGACAAGTATAAGCGGATAGGATTAGCGTTATCGCTGGCGTCTATTGTGTTGATTGGAATGGAGTTGGTTTGACGCCATCCCAAAAGCGAGGTTACGAGCGTCCTAACGAGCGAGGCCACGAACGACTCAACAAGTGAGCCCGCGAACGACCCAACAAGGGAGCCCGCGAACGACCCAACAAGTGAGCCCGCGAACGACCCAACAAGTGAGCCTGCGAACACCCCAACAAGTGAGCCTGCGAACGACCCAACAAGTGAACCTGCGAACACCCCAACAAGCGAGCCTGCAAACACCCCAACAAGCGAGCCTGCGAACACCCCAACAAGTGAGCCTGCGAACACCCTAACAAGTGAGCCTGCGAACACCCCAATAAGCGCCCAAAAACAGTTATCTTTGCCCCCTGTGATCAAAGACTCCTATCGTACCATCCATAAGCCAGGAAAAGGCGAATTCAAATCAAAAGGAAGTAAATTCTTTGCTTATGCTTCTCATGTCAATACCATTGAAGAGGTCAAAGACGCATTGGATAAACTGAAAGCAGAACACTTCAAATCTCGACATGTTTGTTATGCTTATCGGCTTGATCATCAAGGTGATCAATACCGAGCTAATGACGATGGCGAACCTTCTGGAACTGCCGGATTGCCTATTCTAAATGTGTTAAAAAGTCATGAACTTGTAAAGACATTGATTGCAGTGGTTCGGTATTTTGGAGGCACCAAATTGGGAGTTTCAGGGCTTATTGAAGCTTACAAACTTAGTGCAGATGACGCTATACAACAAACTGATATTCAAGAAGATTACATCTATGATGTGATCAAACTTGAGTTCCCATATGACGAGCTTGGAAACTTGATGAATTGCGTTGCCAAATCAAGTTTCAAAATCATTGAACAATCCTATGATGAAGTACCATTTCTGAAGCTTGCGATTAGAAAATCCTTGTCGGAAAAAAATATGTTGAGCATCTATAGTCAGCTTTTAGGTTATGATATTACAGATATGGCATTAACGAAAGAACATGTGGTCAAACATGTTTATCTTGACGAATACGAAGGTAGATTATGATAACAATAGGCATTACGGGTGGAATTGGAAGTGGCAAAACAACGTGCTGTAAACTGTTTGAAGAATTGGGCACTCCTGTGTATTACGCAGACACAAGAGCAAAGCAATTGATGATAAGCAACAAACCATTAAAAACACAGATCAAAGCTTTGCTAGGAGATGACGCTTATCATACAAATGGTAGGCCCAACAGACCGTACATCGCATCCAAAATATTTAACGATAAGCAGCTTCTAAAAAAGATGAATGGCCTAGTCCACCCTGCAGTCGGAATGGATGTTATCGGATGGGCTCAAGTGCAACAGTCACCCTACGTTATGTATGAAGCTGCCTTATTGGTAGAAAATGGTTCGTACAAAAACTTCAACAAATTAATCGTCGTGACATGTCCAAAAGATGAACGGATCAAACGCGTCATGAAAAGAGACAATATCTCCAAAGAAGCTGTTCTTGCAAGAATGAAAAACCAATTACCTGAAAAGAAAAAAGTGGCTGTTGCAGATTTCATTATTGATAATAGTGGGAATCAAAAATTGGATGTTCAAATTAGGCGCATACATAAAGAGATAATTTCGGGCGGCTAGTGCCTTTCTGGGGCGGCTGCGCCTTGTTGGGTCGGCTGACGCCTTATTGGGTCGGCTGGCGCCTTGTTGGGTCGGCTGGCGCCTTGTTGGGTCGGCTGGCGCCTTGTTGGGTCGGCTGGCGCCTTGTTGGGTCGGCTGGCGCCTCGTTGGGGCGGCTGGCGCCTCTTTGGGGCGGCTGGCGCCTCGTTGGCTTACTGATCAGTCTCAAACGAGCTGTTAGTAAACCAACAAGCGAGGTCACGAGCGCCCCAACAAGCGAGGTCACGAGCGCCCCAACAAGCGAGGTCACGAGCGCCCCAACAAGCGAGCCTGCGAGCACCCCAACAAGCGAGGTCACGAGCGCCCCAACAAGCGAGGTCACGAGCGCCCCAACAAACGAGGTCACGAGCGCCCCAACAAACGAGGTCACGAGCGCCCCAACAAACGAGGTCACGAGCGCCCCAACAAGCGAGGTCACGAGCGCCCCAACAAGCGAGGCCACGAGCGCCCCAACAAGCGAGGCCACGAGCGCCCCAACAAGCGAGGTCACGAGCGCCCCAACAAGCGAGGCCACGAGCGCCCCAACAGCGAGCCTGCGAGCGTCCCTTCCCCCACATTTCCACCTTAATCAATAAATGCCTATGTTTGCGCAAAATTAGATAGTTACCTAAATGGAGACTGAGTCGGTACATTATGATTCGCCACTATGTAAAAAAAGACCTCAAGGTTTCAGAGATAGAAGCTCTGCAGACTTCAAGTTGGATTAATATCCAGCCGCCCTTCAATCATGAAGAACTCAACTCCCTTGCCACTCGCCTTTCTATACCACTTGATTTCTTAACAGATTCACTCGATATTGACGAGCGATCACGTTATGAACGAGAAGATGACATTATACTCATTGTCATAAATACACCCATCATTAATGAAAAAGGAAAAGAAAGTGAGGCTATCTATATAACCGCGCCAATTGGTATCATTTTGACTGCAGAAAACATCATTACCATTACTTCTGTAGAAAATCCGATCATTCAAAAGTTTTTAGAAAACCGAGTCAAACATTTCAATCCCAGAGATCATCAAATGTTTGTCCTTCAGCTATTCGAGCAAACAGTGTTTAGGTTTTTGGAATGTTTGAAAAAGCTGAATCTTAAGCGAAATCTGATCGAGCAAGAATTGTACAATAGCAGTCGGAATAAAGAATTACAAGAACTTCTACGGATTGAGAAAAGTTTGGTCTACTTCGTAAATTCATTGAGCTCGAATGAGTTATTGAAGATGAAAATGAAGCGAACTGACTTATTGAAGATTCGTGACATCGAAGAACATATGGATCTCTTTGAAGACATCATCATCGACAACAGTCAGGCCTTGGAGATGTCGAATGTCTATACCAATATCTTGAGCGGGACCATGGAGGCTTATGCATCTATTGTCTCCAATAATTTGAATTTCTTTATCCAGCGGTTGACCATCATCACCATCATATTGATGTTGCCGACATTGATTGCCAGTTTGTTTGGGATGAATGTCGATCTACCATTCTCTGATAGTAAGTATACGTTTTACTTCATCCTTGTAGCTTCTCTTGTTCTAGGCTTTTTGATGATTTGGTTTTTGAGGAGACGGAAGGTTATATAGGAGGGGTTAGGAGCTAGGTTGCTAGGGGCTAGGTTGCTAGGGGCTAGGTTGCTAGGAGCTAGGTTGCTAGGAGCTAGGTCGCTAGGGGCTAGGTTGCTAGGGGCCAGGTTGTTAGAATTAGATAATTAAAGTATACGAACATTTGAACAATTGTTAAAATGTTATAACTTTACAGCATGAATGAGTTTTCAGTAACATTACCTAAGGAGAAATTGCAAACTGGAGCAAGGCTTTTAAAGGTATTGGCGCATCCAGTCAAACTTGAAATATTACAATACTTAGGCAACCATGGCCCTATGGATGTGTCATCTCTTTGCGAACGGGTTGGTGCAGATTGTGAAATTAGCATGATGTCTCATCACCTTGCTAAAATGAAAGATAACGGCATTCTCACTTCAGATAAAATTGGAAAGCAAGTCTTTTATTCGATTGCCGACACTTCTGTCTTAAAACTTTTATCCTGTTTAGATCAATGTGAATTGATTTAATCTTTTTTTATCAAACATTTGAATAATTGAACAAGTATTGAAAAGTTAAACTGTGGAAATAGCTGGATACATAATGGCTTTATTGATTGGTATAACACTTGGCCTGATAGGAGGAGGAGGCTCAATACTAGCAGTACCTGTCTTAGCTTATATGTTTCATCTCGATGAGAAGATAGCAACTGGATACTCCTTATTTATAGTAGGTACAGCAGCATTAGTGGGAGGAGCACGACAAAGTAAGAAAGGATGTGTAGATTGGCGCACTGCCATCGTGTTTGGTTTGCCAGCGATTATTGGCGTCTGGATAATTAGGCACTATGTCATACCTATTTTACCAAATGTTTTATTCACTGTGGGTGAATTAGATTTTACGAGAAGGATGGGTATGCTTGGACTGTTCGCATTGCTTATGTTTTTAGCTGCATATGCCATGTTAAATGATACAGAAAGAAATAGTGGAACAGGAGAAGTAACATACAATTACCCACTCATCATTATAGAAGGTTTAATTGTCGGAGGGTTAACTGGTTTTGTTGGTGCAGGAGGTGGATTTCTGATAATACCAGCATTAGTGCTCATAGCAAATTTAGAAATTAAAACAGCGATTGGTACATCACTGATCATTATAGCTTTAAAATCCTTATTAGGCTTTTTCATGGGAGACGCACTTGTGATGGATATAGATTGGGGATTTCTTTTTGTATTTACCAGTATTGCCGTAGCAGGCATTTTTCTTGGCATTTACATCAATCAATACATCGATGGTAGAAAACTCAAGAAAGGATTTGGATATTTTATAATAGTCATGGCGGTATTCATATTCGCTATGGAATTTTTAATTCAACAATAAAAATTAAAATTAGATATATGAAAATCGAACAGATTTATACAGGATGTTTAGCGCAGGGCGCATATTATATACACAGTGATGGAGAAGCTGCCATAATAGATCCACTAAGAGAGGTTAGCCCTTACCTTGCAAGAGCAGAAAAGGATGGTGTTAACATTAAATACGTCTTTGAGACTCATTTTCATGCCGACTTTGTGAGTGGCCATGTGACACTTTCTGAAAAAACAGGCGCTCCTATTATTTATGGGCCAAATGCCAATCCTAGTTTCGATGCACATATTGCTAAAGACGGAGAAGTATTCCAACTCGGTAACATAACAATTAAAGCCCTACATACGCCTGGACACACCATGGAAAGCACGACATATCTGGTGATAGACGAACACGGAAAAGAGCATGCCATTTTCACTGGTGACACCTTGTTCTTGGGTGATGTCGGTCGTCCAGATCTAGCACAAAAATCAGATGACTTGACAATGGAAGACCTTGCTGGCTATTCCTTTGACAGTCTTAGAAATAAAATTATGCCTTTGCCAGATGATGTAATTGTGTACCCAGCACATGGTGCAGGTTCTGCATGTGGTAAACATATGATGAAAGAAACAGTAGACACATTGGGTAATCAACGAAAGATGAATTATGCATTAAGAGAAGATATGACCAAAGAAGAATTCATTAAAGAAGTCACTGATGGATTGTCAACTCCC
Source organism: uncultured Saprospiraceae bacterium (assembly GCA_937997635.1). Taxonomy (GTDB): domain Bacteria; phylum Bacteroidota; class Bacteroidia; order Chitinophagales; family Saprospiraceae; genus CALFUK01. The sequence continues at coordinate 63,964 of CALLFA010000057.1, forward strand.
CCAGCCTACTTTCCTTTGAATGTACAGATGAATAAGGAAGGTTATGAAGACATAGAGACAGTTTTATCCTCTGGCCTAAAGCCATTGACTCCTTCAGAATTTGAGGCAGTCGCTAACGAAACGGAGGCTGTAATGTTGGATGTCCGTACGCCTTTTGATTTTGCGACTGGGCACATTCCCAATAGTATTTTTATTGGACTTGATGGGTCATTTGCCCCATGGGTAGGAGAATTGATCGTGGATGTCAAACAACCGATCATACTTATTGCACCTGAAGGTAGAGAAAAAGAAGCCGTGACTAGATTATCCAGAGTTGGTTTTGATAATACTATGGGGTATTTAGAAGGAGGTGTAGATGCTTGGGAAGATGAGGGTAGAGAAATAGATACAGTAGAATGTCAATCAGCAACACAATTACAAAATGACTATAAGGACTATCAACATCGAATTTTTGATGTGCGCAAAGAATCAGAGTATTCATCAGAACATGTTATCGATGCGAAAAACACACCATTGAGTACTATAAATTCACATTTAGAAGAAATTCCACAAGAGGAGAAATTCTATATCCATTGCGCTGGAGGATACAGATCCATGATCGCAGCATCCATTTTAAAATCCAGAGGATTTCACAATATGATTGATGTCCAAGGAGGCTATAAAGCCATCAAGTCAAGCGATATCCCAACTACAGATTTTAGTTGCCCGACTAAGCATTAATGTATACTATTTGAATTTTAACTAGAAAAACAATACATGAATATTATAGAATTTATATCGCAGCCTTGGCATTGGAGTGTATCTGGTATTGCTATTGTCTGCGTCATGTTTATTCTCCTCTGGTTTGGAGGGAATTTCGGTGCCTCGTCCAACTTAAGAACGCTCTGTGCGATAGGTGGTGCTGGTAAAAAGGTGTCCTTCTTCGATTTTGACTGGAAGGATCAATTATGGAATTTGATCTTTATTATGAGTGCCATTATTGGAGGATATATAGCCGTGAGGTATTTATCTAGCCCAGAACCTGTTGACATATCACAAAGCACGAGAGATCATTTATTGACTTTGGGTATTAAAACACCTACTACTATTTCAGAAGGGTTAGGCTATGTCCCTGCGGAGATATTTTCTTTGGACTCATTCACTTCAGCTAAAAATCTACTCCTACTTTGTATAGGCGGTTTCTTTGTAGGTTTTGGAGCTAGGTACGCTGGCGGCTGTACATCAGGACATGCCATTAGTGGATTATCCAATCTTCAAATCCCTTCCTTAATAGCCGTGATAGGTTTCTTCATAGGCGGATTGATAATGACATGGGGAATTCTTCCATTAATACTAACTGCATAAACTCATCGACATGAAATCATTTAAATATATAATACCAGGCATCCTATTTGGAATTGTCATGACTAAATCTGAAGCTGTTAGTTGGTTCAGAATTCAAGAAATGTTTAGGTTTGAGAGTTTCCATATGTATGGCATTATTGGTACAGCTGTATGTTTAGCAGCTATCATGACGTTCCTAATAAAGAAAACGAACGCATCTGATATTTCTGGTTCTAAGATTACATTTTCACCAAAAAACATGAGTATCCCAAGGTATCTTATTGGTGGAATTATTTTTGGCCTTGGCTGGGCAATGACAGGTGCCTGTCCTGGTCCAATGTTTACTTTAGTGGGTCATGGTGTATGGCCGATACTATTGGTGATCTTATGCTCTGTGTTGGGTACTTATGCCTATGGTGTTTTACGTGACCGATTGCCACATTAAGGTTTTTGGTATTTCATTTTAAGTATGAATGTTAAGGAAGAATAATAAAGAGCTTATATTTAGCGAAATGAGATCACTTAACTATTCTTATGACTAACAATGATGTACTTCGCAAAATCAGATACACTTGGGATTTTTCTGATGATAAAATGATCAAGCTGTTTGAATTAGGAAATTTAGAGGTCACTCGAGCGCAAATCAGTGATTGGCTAAAACGAGAGGAGGATGAAGATTACAAAAACATTTATGACAAACAACTGGCTCATTTTCTCAACGGACTTATTGTCGACAAAAGAGGTGCTCGAGAAGGTCCTCCCATGAAAGCGGAGAAAACCATCAACAACAACATCATTCTTAGAAAACTCAAGATCGCTTTAAACTTAAAAGTAGAAGATATGGTCAGCATTTTCAGTAATGCAGATATGCATGTCAGCAAACATGAGATCAGTGCGTTTTTCCGAAAACCTGAGCAAAAACAATATCGACAATGCAAAGATCAGTTTTTGAGGAATTTTTTGATGGGACTCCAATTGAAGCATCGACCGGAGTAAGTGGCTTCATGTGTTGGCTAACTCACTTATTTGAAATACACACTGACATGTTCTGAACTTTGGTTTTATTTGCTTTTTATTATTTGAAGTGCATGTTCAATGAAATAATCCTTATCTAAATTTAGTTGATTGACATACTCTTGCGGAACAAAGGTTTCACGTAATTGACCATTTAGATGATACATCTTTTCAACTGGGATTTGGTAGCCAAAATCACTGTTTAGTAGCGATATTGTATGGATACCTCCTGCTAATCTACTCATTTCAGTTCCTATTATTGTCGCTCGCTTCATTCCATCAAACCCAATAGCAATTCCCTCGCCCATACTGCCAGTCCATCTTCCTACAAGAACATAGAGAGGTTTAGCATATAGCTTTTTTCTTGGCCTTATTTCTTTGGTATAACGTTTTTCTTTGTTTTCACAAATTTGATATCCTTTAGTTTCCGTTATAAATCGTCCCATTATTGGTTCAGCTACATCTGTGTTTCCTCCGTTTGGTGTATTTCTCAAGTCTAGTATTAATGCATGAGTATTTTGCAATTCGTCAATAGCCATATCAAATTCATTTACCAAATCTGAATTGCCTAAAGAATTATTTATTCTGACATAAGCTATATTCTCTATAATATCAACTTTCAGATTTGCAACATTTTCTTTCAGTCTAATCGTATCCATATCAAGGGTAAGAATGTCACCTGTCTTAAGTTTGATAGTCAGCATTCTTGGTTCATTTCTTTTTCCAGCAACTATTTTATTTGCTAACCATTCCACAACAATGAGATTGTCTTTGTTTAAGCACTTAGAAGAAAATTTTGCTATCATGTCGTCAAAGACGACTTCATTGAATCTTAAAATTTCTGCACCAATAAGATTTTCAGTCAGTTTAGTTTCTAATTCTGAGGAGAAGACATTCTTTATATAGAATCTATTGTCTTTAACAATTGCGTAAATGGGTGACCTGAGACGGTAAGATTGGTCAGTATTGGTGTTTAAGCTGATGTGTGAATCATGAAATTCATTTAGTAATGATTCATAGTATAAAACCTTGTCATAAGATCTTTTGATTGTATCTACGTTTTCTCGATACTTTATTTTTATACAATCTATGATGTCTTGCTTATCTGTGTTGTATATGAATACACGTTCTAGATTGGAAATAAAATGATCAAACTCTTTTTCATTGTCTGATATGTCTTGTTTGTGTGCTACTGGTTTGCAACAACTAATGAACAAAGCAAGAAGTATGAATGTGTTTCTCAAATCAGGATTAATAATAAAATCGGATAAGGATTGTGCAGTGGACATGGCGTACGCAGGCTCACTTTCATAAGATTATAAATATAGGGCTACAATCGTATTTCATTGAAGTTACAAACTTCGGCGTACCTAAAGTGTACTATTTGTATGTAAAGAGTTTGCCGAACGCTACAACATGTTCAATCGACCTTAATTAGTGCAGCTATTCTATTCCAAAAAATAGTTGTCTTACCACAAAGATTTCAGCAATAATTTTATCCTGGCTGAACATATTATACGCCTCAAATTCATATTACCCTGATTTCTAATATGTTACTCATGTTACTAACAAGCTGTGGATAACTAATAAAATCGAAATTCCTCATATTACATTTTTTTTTCATTTATTTGTGAAACGATTTTGATCGACTTCAACCCTTTTTTTGATAATGAATAAATCCAATCAAGATAAATTTAACTTATTCAATAAGAGAGTTGTACGTATTAGATTTAGATATATATATAAATATTTGTAATTTAACATCCTCAGAATTTTTATATCAAAACAAAAGTATGATATTAGAGATTCTTTATATGTGATATAACGATTAACATTCTTAACCGCGTAGAAAATGAGTATTAGCCCCGTTACAGTAGAACCCATATTAGTAGACAATCCCAACAGATTTGTATTGTTTCCAATTCAACACGATGATATCTGGAATTTTTATAAAAAATGTGAAGCAAGTTTTTGGACTGCAGAGGAGATAGATCTTCACCAAGATATAACTGATTGGGAAACTAAATTGAACGATGATGAGAAGCATTTCATCAAACATGTTTTAGCCTTTTTTGCTGCCAGTGATGGTATTGTGAATGAGAACTTAGCAGAAAACATGGTCAATGAAGTTCAATATACAGAAGCAAAATTCTTCTATGGCTTCCAAATAATGATGGAGAACATCCATTCAGAAACATATTCCCTACTTATAGATACATATATTAAGGATAACAAAGAAAAAGATTACCTCTTCAACGCCATTGAAAATCTACCATGTGTCAAAGAGAAAGCTGAATGGGCATTCAAGTGGATTGAGAATGGAACTTTTGCAGAACGATTGATAGCATTTGCCGTTGTTGAAGGTATTTTCTTTTCAGGTTCTTTCTGTTCGATATTCTGGTTGAAGAAAAGAGGTCTAATGCCAGGATTATCCTTTTCAAATGAATTAATATCAAGAGATGAAGGAATGCATTGCGACTTTGCTTGCTTACTTTATAGCGACCATATTAAGAATAAACTTCCTAAGCAAACTATACAAGACATCATTATGGATGCGGTTAAAATGGAGCAAGAATTTGTTTCAGATGCCTTACCTGTTAACTTAATAGGTATGAACTCCACCATGATGTGTCAATACATTGAGTTCGTCGCAGATCGATTACTTGCACAATTGGGTAACGAAAAGGTCTACAATGTCGAAAATCCATTCCCTTGGATGGATCTAATCTCGTTACAAGGGAAAACCAACTTTTTTGAGAAGCGGGTCGGAGATTATCAAAAATCTGGAGTACTTGCAGACAAAGACAAACAAATCTTTAGTCTAGACGAAGATTTCTAGAAAATAACTTTTTTAGAAAACTCGCTCAAAAACACACAGGTCTCACAATAAGGCTAAGGCTCAGGTAACCTTATTACTAAAACAAAAAAACGTAACACATTGCCCATGAAAGTAATGAAACGCAGTGGTAAAACCGAAGATGTCAGCTTCGATAAAATTACCGGAAGGATTAAAAAACTTTGCTATGGCTTGGATCCCAAATACATCGATCCAATCGAAATATCAAAGAAAGTCATACAAGGGTTGTTTGATGGAGTCAAAACAACAGAACTTGATAATCTCGCTGCCGAGACCGCAGCGACTATGTCAACTAAACACCCAGACTTTGCTCAACTTGCTGCACGTATAGCAATCTCTAACTTACACAAGAACACAAAGAAATCTTTCTCTCAGACAATGACAGATCTATACAACTATATAGATCCGAAAACTGGAGAAAAAGCTGGGCTCATCAGTGATGAGTTATTAGAGATAGTCAATCGCTATGGTGAAGATATTGACTCAGCCGTTATTTACGACAGAGACTATAATTTCGACTATTTTGGTTTCAAAACACTGGAGCGTTCATATTTATTACGGATGGATGGCCAGGTCGTCGAACGTCCGCAACACATGTTAATGAGAGCTGCTTTGGGCATACATGGTAAAGACATTGCTTCAGCTTTTGAGACGTACAACTACATGTCCGAGAAGTGGTTCATACACGCTACGCCTACCCTATTTAATGCAGGTACACCAAAGCCTCAATTGTCTTCTTGTTTCCTACTGACAGCTACAGAAGATAGTATATCTGGGATTTTTGAAACATTGACACGTTGTGCTAAGATTTCCCAATCTGCAGGTGGAATTGGACTAAGTATCCACAATATTAGAGCAAAGGGCAGTTACATTAAAGGCACTGGTGGCACATCGAATGGGGTTATCCCAATGCTAAAAGTATTCAATGATACCGCAAGATACGTTGATCAAGGTGGTGGAAAAAGAAAAGGTGCATTTGCCGTATATCTTGAGCCATGGCATGCTGATATTTTTGATTTCCTTGATTTGAAAAAGAATCATGGGAAAGAAGAAATGAGAGCTAGAGACTTATTCTATGCGATGTGGATTTCAGATCTGTTCATGGAAAGAGTTAAGGCTGATGGCGAATGGTCATTGTTTTGCCCTAATGAAGCCAAAGGACTACATGAGGTTTATGGTGATGAATTTAAAGCGCTTTATAAAAAATATGAGTCAGAAGGATTAGCTCGCAAAACAATTAAAGCTCAAGATTTATGGTTCTCCATTTTAGAATCTCAAATCGAAACTGGGACTCCATACATCTTATACAAAGATGCGTGTAATGAAAAATCAAATCAAAAAAATCTAGGTACTATAAAGTCTTCAAATTTATGTACAGAGATTGTAGAATACACATCCCACGATGAAGTAGCCGTTTGTAATCTGGCATCAATCTCACTAGCAAAATTTGTTGAGAATGGAGTATTTGATTTTGACAAGCTATATGAAGTATCCAGAGTTGTGACCCGTAACTTGAATAAGGTTATAGACATCAACTACTATCCTGTTAAAGAAGCAGAAAATTCCAATATGAGACACCGTCCGATCGGTATTGGTGTCCAAGGTCTAGCAGATGCATTTTTAAAGATGCGGTTCCCATTTGACAGTGAAGAAGCAAAACAACTCAATAAAGATATTTTTGAAACGATCTATTTTGCAGCTTGTACAGAATCTGCTGAGTTAGCGGAAAAAGAAGGCCCATATCAGACATTTGAAGGGTCACCAGCAAGTAAAGGCATTCTACAATTCGATATGTGGAATGTCAAACCGTCAGACAGATGGGAGTGGGATGAGTTAAAAGAAAAAATCAAAGCAACAGGGATGAGAAACAGTTTGTTACTTGCTCCAATGCCAACAGCGTCTACTTCTCAGATTCTAGGCAACAACGAATGTTTTGAACCGTACACAGCAAATATATATTCCAGACGAACACTATCCGGAGAATACATCATTGTCAACAAACATTTATTGCATGATCTAATCAGATTGGATTTGTGGAATGAAGACATGAAAGAGCAATTGATGGCGGCTAATGGCTCTATTCAAGACATCGAAGGAATACCAGAGGAGTTGAAAAATCTATATAAAACTGTTTGGGAATTGAGTCAAAAAGTAATTATAGATATGGCTGCCGAACGTGGTGCTTTTATTTGCCAAAGTCAAAGCCTCAATTTATTTGTGGAGAATCCAAACTTTGGAAAACTGTCTTCCATGCACTTTTATGGATGGCAAAAAGGTTTAAAAACAGGTATGTACTATCTACGGTCTAAAGCTGCTGTAGATCCGATTAAGTTTACACTAAGCCAAAAGCATCAACGTAAATTTGCAGGTAACGAAGAAGTAGAAGAAACGCAAGAAGTACCTGATGGCGAAGTATGTTCAATGGAGGAAGGTTGTTTGATGTGCGGCAGTTAATCTAAAATTCCATACACAGTTATAAAAAAGGAAGGCTTTTGTTTGAAAGCCTTCCTTTTTCTTTTCAATAATTGTGCATACTAAGGTAAGTTGGACTTCTTGATGATTACGATTTCTCTTCGGGTAAACAAAGAGTTACAGCCGTAAGATTCGTCAAAAGATAGGGTATCAGACATGAATCAATTCTCATAGGTTTGGATTCAAAAATACATGTCAAATTTGCTTTTTCGTTTCTCCCTTCCAAGTGCAGTGCAAAAAATTGAGGCTTTATATCCTATCCTGAAGCTTTTTGAGTTCAGCATGCTTGCCAGCGTTGGCAAGTGATGCTTGTTTGGCCCAATGCGTAGGATCTGCCAGTCCATATCGGGCACCCGCACTCTCTAGGATTTTCTTCAATTTGGTCTTAGAGGCTTTTGCTAAGTCACCTAAGGTTTTAATTCCTGCTTCTTTTAATAAGGATTCTATCTTAGGCCCCACACCTTCTACTATTTTCAAGTCTGCAGTGTCCAGAGACTGTATGACCCCCATTTTACCGAGCACTTTTTCTGCTTTGGAATCTGATCCGTCATTCTTCTGGAATGTGATCAATTTTTCCCAATGTCCTTTGGCTGCAAAACCAGCTTGTTTAGACCAAGTCTTTACATCAATGATTTTGTACTTGTCGCCATGCTTGTTCAGTAAACTCCTGATTTCACCGGGAGAGTATGTAGCCAAATCAGACCAACTCTTAATGCCTTCCTTCACTAATAACGCATTCATTTTCGGTCCGACACCTTCAATCAATTGAAAATTATCACTCTTCAATTTATTGTTGAGTTTTATGTTCAATTTTTTGGTAGAAGACTTTGATCTGCTTGCCTTAGGCTTACTGACTGAATTCCGCTTCTTGGCTTTTTTGGCTGGCTTTCCACCATCTAAATCATTTTGAAGATTTGCTAATCGCGTCCAATGATTTCCAGCGGCAAGATTTGCTTGTCGTGTCCAAGTAGAAGGATCAACATGAGCAAATCCTTTTTGTGTAGACAATAATTCTCTTAACTGACCAGGCGTTTTTGCAGCCAAATCAGCCCAAGTTTTAATTCCTTTCTTCTTCAATAATTTAGCAGCTTTGGGCCCTATGCCTTCGATAATTGTCAGATCTCCTTCTTTTATTTTTGAGAACTTTCCATCTTTAGCTGGCTTAAATCCAGAGGTTGCATTGGTTGCTTTGGACGCTTTAATTGAACCCCGTGCTGTAGATTTCTTTTTCTGATTCACGGACTTTCTTAACGTCGCTTTCTTTTTTCCAGTTGATGTTTTTGATTTACCAGATGCAGCTTTATCAGCTGGTGAGGCTTTGTCTTTTGTCCTACCAGATGGCGATTTTTTCTGCCTTGTTGACGAGCTTTTGCCAACTGAAGAAGTTTTATCTGTCGTCTTTTGGCTTAGTTTACTTTCTTCTGGTGACTTCGCCTTTTGCTTCTTCTTTTTTTCAGATTTATCTTTTTTATTGGTTTTTTTTACTTCAGACTTTTTGCTTGATTTCTTTTTAGCTTCAGACTTTTTGCTTGTTTTCTTTTTAGCTTTTGTCTTTCCTTTTTGTACAATTATTACTGATGAACCTAATCTATTTTGTTCTTCTATCTCATAAGATTTTCCTTTTTCTAATGCCAAATCTGCCTCAAGAGATAAAATCCGTTGTTTCAGTTCTTTTACTGATTTGCTTTCTTCTTGATTGCCTTCATATTCATTTCCTTTGACCAGTGCCAACTCTGCCTCTGTTTCTAACAAACGCTGCCTAAGTTCTATTACTGTTGGATCTTCTACTCCTGCTCCAGACGACTCATATTCTTTTCCTTTGACCAATGCCAACTCTGCCTCTGTTTCTAACAAACGCTGTCTAAGATCTAACACTGTTTGATCTTCCACTCCCGCTTCAGAAGACTCATATTCTCTTCCCTTTGCCAGAGCAAGATCTGCTTCTAATGAAGTAATCCGACTCCTCAATAGTTCATTCTCTTTACTATCGTCTAGTGTGGCATGCATTGCATCTTGTTCTTGCAATTTCCCCCTTGCTAGTCTAAGTTCAGTCTGAGTAGATAGCAGTTGCTGACGGAGTTCAGCCATATCAGAATGTGATCTTGCTGATTCCCCAACCACATCATCTGAAGACATTGCTGCATCATCAGTTACTTTACTCTTTTCGTTAGCAAGTTCGTGTTCTAGATCAAAAATCTTTAAGCGCAGAGATTCTATCTCTTGATTTTTAGTTTCTGAATCTGAACCATCGCCCGTCGTACCCGATGTCAATCCTAGAGATTCATTTTCTTCATAGTGCCTACCTTTCTCCAGTGCCAATTCACCTTCCAATTCCGTGATTCTTGATCTCAAAGACATTAACTCGTCACCATTACCAGCTTTATCTTGTGCTTGACTCAATTGCTTGTTGAGTGAGGCTATCTGTTGCTCATATTCATGTTTCTCAATATCTGCCAAGCCTGAACTCTCAGAAAGCCTATTTTCTTCTAATTGAGCTTTATATTTATTTGCATCAGCTGACAAAGCGGCAAAACGCTTACTTTCTATCAATTGATTTGATTCCAGATCTCGGACTCGATTTCTGTAACTAGAGATAAATCGAGTACCAAAGAAGAGACCAAGAAAAAATGGAATAATCCAAGGTAAAATCCAATGACAATCACAAAATGAAAACAATATTGACATGAATAAAATTTATGATTTAGTAATAGTTACTTCAACTCGATTCAAAGATTGTTCGTTGATAGAATCACTATCTCCGACACCTTTTTCATTTTCTCCTTTCGATATGGTAATCAACTGTTCAAGAGAAACCCCTTTATCGAGAAAATAGGATTTCATACGATCAGCGTATGTAAACGCCTTTTTTATATTATCCTTTGGGTTACCTGTGTTATCTGTATGGCCAGTGATACGAATTTTGTCACCAGAGTCTTTAGCATGCCTTGCTACTTCATCTATATGGTTCATTAGCGATGCAGAATCAACAAATTCACCATTATCCAAATAAAATACTGCAGAAGCCAATGTATTTGCCTTAACAATTCTTCCATTAATTAATACTTCCATTGTCGAACGAGATTTACATGAGTCATACTTTGAATCATGTATCTCTTCAACATCTATAACAATATTTTCTTCAGCAAGAAGGCCATTGAATAGTGCTTTAACAGAAACTGCTCTATTCCTGCCCAGTTCTTGATCTGTGGACTCGTTGGGGTTAAATTGACCTTTAATACGTAGGGTATTGTCATCTCCGAGTATAGAAAGTAGCGAATCTCGATAAGTAACCCAGTTGTCACAGGTGTTTACGGTAGGACTTGACCACTCAAAACACAATGGGCATTCGTTGTTTACCGCTCCTATAGGAAGTGCTTTAGAAGGATTGCATTGTTTGTAATCCGTCCAATATTTCCAACCTAAAACTATCCAGGCAAGTAATGCTATATAGCCAAGTATTCTCATGATGATCCTTAATACACTAAGATAAAGGAAATTCGTACAAACAAATTCCCAATGTTTTCTGAAAAATATGTGTATTTTTATATTAATCAACTATTGAGCCACTTTATTTTAATTAGAAAAACTTTACAATTTTCTAGAAAGGCGAATGAAAACAACTTTAAGACAAATGCCTTTACTGGCACCAAGTATCTCTTATGCATTAGGTATCCTCATTGGATTTTACATTCCTATTGCAAGTAAGCTATTGCTGTTTCTCCTCTGTTCAGCTGCATTTCTTATTATTTTATCTTGGCAAAGCCATTTTATTAGGTCGGCAATTCTGATTCTTTTATTTTTATTTTTGGGTATTGGTAATCATTACTTGTTCACCAGTAGCAACCATTGTTCTTCTTGTGAGATATTGTTAAATAAAAGAATAAACCTTAATGCCAAACTGCACAGCGAAGCAGAAGTCAATGCTAGCCTAGGTTCTATGCAATTTGTAATTATTTCAAAACAGTTAGGAAATATCCGATTACAATCGAATTTTAAGGGACCTCTAACAGAAACATTATTAATCGGTGACCATCTTAGATTGATCGGAAAGCTTAAATCTATACATCCGCCAAGCTCTCCAAGACAATTCGATTACAAACAATACCTGCAACACAAGGGAATTTATTATGCCTTTGAAATAGAAGAAATTATAAAACTCAATGCTTCAACTTTTAGCTTAAGAAGGGTGGCTGAACAGGTCAAAATCGTTTGTAAACAGATAATTAAGGATAATATAAAAAATGAGCCTACCAGACAAATATGTTTGGCGATGGTCTTAGGAGAGAAAAAATCAATGGATGATGAATTAATTAAATCGTTTAGAGATACAGGAACATCCCACTATATGGCTGTTTCTGGCTTGCATGTAGATCTTGTTGCACTCCTTTTATTATTTAGTTTTAGGTCGATTAGCTGTCAATGGTTTGGGTTTAAGTTGTTGAAATACCTATGTTACATTTCCTTCATTTGGAGTTACGCTCTGCTGGTTGGTCTAAGCCCTTCCGTTTTACGAGCTGCTACGATGTTTACATTCTATTCCTATGGCAGAATTTTCATGCTGCCTTCTAATACTTGGAACACTTTAGCTTTAACAGCTATTATCCTCCTCATGTATAGCCCTTCATTTCTTTTCGACGTTGGATTTCAATTGTCATTTATAGCTGTGATCAGTATTGTCATGTACTCCCCTCTTCTTATAAGACAATTAAAAATCCGTGGAAAATTTCTAAAAAAATGCTTTAATGCAATTAAGGTCACACTTGCCGTACAAATCCTGATCTTTCCGTTGAATTTGTATTATTTTCATCAATTCCCACTCAACTTCATCATCGCAAATTCATTCTTTTGGCTATTTGCACTGATCATTATTTATGGATCAATATTTCTGATATTAATCAGCTTTGTTAGTAAGGCGATTGCTACTACAACAGGACTAATACTGGGCTATATAACAGATTTACTTCACCACATTTTAGGCCTAATTCAACATATTGATTCTTTCATCCTCAAAGATGTGTGGCTTACAAAAACAGAATTGATTGTTATGTACGTAAGCATTGGTTGTTTGACATGGATAATCCTACAGACATCTAAAATTTCAATTACCTGCTTACTTTTCAGCATTACACTTCTGCTAGAGCTATACATCATACGTCTAGATGAGTATAAGAATGTTGCCACAATATATGTTTATCGTTCATACCCAACATACACTGTCGATTTCATTTATCAAGACACCTGTTATACTTATTCGTCAATGGAAAGTCAAATAAATAGTGCTATTGCCAACAATCGTTCTTATCACTCGATTAGACACCTTTACGAGTTTGATGGCTTTGGTTGCATGGAAGAAGACTATTTCTGGAATTTTAAAACTGCTGTTGGCTTTTTTGGATTGAATGTTTTAGTTGACGCTAGTGAGTCCATAAGTAATTATTGCGCATACGATATCATTATCAGCAATGCGATTAGTGATACCAAAAAGTGTCGCAATTCAAGTCTATTCATAAATACTGCTTATGTCAATGAAGTCGCAGATACCAACATTTATCACTTGGCGACTCAAGGAACGTTCACAAAGGAAATAAAACTTAAATGAAATTGAATCGGCACTACTTTACAAGACAAGAACAACGAGGCCTTTTACTCATCGTCATCATCATCTTTCTCATAGGTATTTTACGTTTTGACCTATATCGGCATTCACAGCAGAATATCCAGTATTCCTATCTACCTATCATTCCTATAGAAGAAGAACAAAACATTCAAAAGCATAAAACTTCTTCAAATAGATACAATCGAAAAGAGAGTACAGCAAACACCAAACCTAAAGAGTCAAATAACAACGTTTACTTAAACAGCTCTACCCCATTCGATCCCAATTCGGTGACAGAACAACAATTAATGGATATGAAATTCCCTGAATTTGGAATTAAGAATTTAATTAAGTACAGGAATAAAAGTGGGGTTATAAAATCCGTGTCTCACTTTAAACAAATTTGGGGATTTGAAAAACTAGACAGTGTGTTTCTTGATTCTATACTACTGTTTCCAAAACCAAAAGCCAGTAGACCAAAAATCAAAGCTGAATATTCTAATTCCTTTAAATTGCCAAAACCTACGTTCGAAGAAACAGCTAAAGAGCCTTTCCGTGTACATATAAATCAGGCAGATACAAATCAACTAAAGAAATTAAATGGGATAGGTTCTTATCGTGCTAAAAAGATGGTTGAGTATAGAGATTTATTAGGTGGATTTTATTCTGTAGATCAATTAGACTCTTTGTATTGGTTACCAGATTCAATTTTTACAAACATAAAAGAGCAACTTATCATCGATAGTGGTTTCATAAGACCCATTCCTGTTAATCGTATTCATCTAAAAGAACTAGTTAAACACCCCTACATTAATTACACGCAAGCAAGACTAATTTCAAATTACATAATTGAACATGGCCCATTAGAAGATAAGGCAGACTTTTATCGCTTAAGAGGGTTGGATTCTATTTATCTCAAGCGACTTCTGCCCTACTTGTCTTTGGACTAAAGTGAATATCTAACCAAATTACAATCGATAAAACTCCTCCCACCCTTTCCTTGGTGGTGCTCCTTCCAACATTAAATCAGCCAATGGATTATTTGTAATCCGTTTAGTCTCACGATCAAAAACGATTTTTGTATTCAGTCGTTGTGCTAAGACTCCCAAAGCAAAAACCTGACTCAATGGCCCGGCAACATCAAAAGATGATCGACAAGCTTCTTCACCTTTACATCCTTTCAAGAAATTTTCGAAGTGATTAGAAGGGCTCTCCATAACGTTTGGCAACTTTGAAGCCATATCATTTGCAGCCTCCAGACCTATGATGTCTAGTGTACTCCCATGGGATCCTCCTTTGAAAGTCAGATCTTTGCCATAAATTATTTTGCCTGGGTTGAGCTTCTTCTTTTTTATGTCACCAGCACTCGGTGGCGGTATATTGGGATCCAACTTTGATACGCCGTAATCTTTAGGAAGTGGTGGTTGATTATCTAAGCCATCATACCATTTGAGTTCGACCTCTGGCATATTTCCGCGTTCTGGAAATTTGAAAGACAAGGTTGTCGACATTGGGAAAAAGAATGGGTTGTGATCCTTCAGATATTCTGGAGTCACTTCGTATGGTAAGCCTAGATTTAAAAATTCATGAGCTGTATCCATCGTATGGGCACCCCAATCGCCCAAAGCTCCCATACCAAAGTCATACCAACATCTCCATTGGCCGTGATGATAGTCTTTATTGTAGTCATGATGCTTGGCCGTACCTAACCACGTATCCCAATCCATGTTGACAGGCAATGGTTCAGCAGGTGGAAAGCTTTGCATTTTGGGATCCCACTTGTGCCATCTTCTCGGGTTGTTCATATGTGCTACTACCTTTGTGACATCCTTAATGATCCCTGCATCTACAAATGCCTTAAACTGGAAATAATTTGCTTCTGAATGCCCTTGATTCCCCATCTGTGTGGCAACACCGTATTTTTCTGCACCTTGCATCATGAGTTCGACTTCATTAAAGGTACGAGCCATTGGCTTCTCCACATACACGCCTTTACCTAGAGACATTGCCAACATTGTAATTGGAAAATGAGAAAAATCTGGTGTCCCTACACTGACTGCATCAATCTGATCTGCCATTGTATCAAACATCTCTCTGAAATCTGTAAACCTCGGAACGTCAGGAAACATCTTCAATACCTCAGCCGTGTGCTCGCCTTCTAAATCCACATCACATAATGCTACTATGTTCGCAAGTCCCGTATTATACAATGACTTAGTGATACCACCTCCTCGATGACCGATGCCACAGCAAGCTAAATTTACTTTTTCGCTGGGAGGAATATGTCCAAAAGATTTTCCCAATACACTTGATGGGACAATAGCTGCACTTGTCATTGATGCAAATGCTCCTGATTTGATAAACTGTCTTCTTTTCATAGCTTTTGTTTGATAAAGGAAAATACGTTAAGGATAACGAACCACCAATGAATAAGTCGATTAATTATTTTTTCTAGTTGAGACCCTAAAGGTCATTATACAAGATTTCAATCCACAAATGATTCAGAATAATTGATTTTGGTCGTTTATTACTCATCCTCGTTAGAATCAAGAGAAAGACACAGATAATTATCCAATGGAATCAAGTATGTTTGCAAAACATTTTGAACCACAACGTGTCTTACAATAACGAGTGAAAAATCTTCGCATACTAAACAAATACATTTTTCGATACAAATGGCGCTTGCTATTTGGTATGGTCTGCGTCACGTGTTCTAATTTTTTTAAAGCAAGACTACCAGCGGAAATTGGAAAAGCACTGGATTTTGTCCTAGAACAAGTCGAAATTTTTAAAGGGCAGTCTGGCAGTGAAGATATGTTTACCGAAAAACTCGGTTCTCACCTTTGGGAATTTGGCCTTACGGTTCTTGTTTATGCGTTGATCATGGGTGTGTTCATGTACTTCATGAGACAGACGATCATTTACAATTCCAGATTAATAGAATATGATTTAAGGAAAGACATCTACGATCAGTACCAAAGATTGGACATCAGCTTTTTCAAAAAGCACAACACTGGTGATTTGATGTCGCGCATAGCTGAAGATGTGACTAAAGTGCGGATGTATCTAGGTCCAGCCCTGTTGTATGGCATCAATCTAGTGTCTCTCTTTGCAATGGTTATTTATGCCATGATCACAACCAATCCTACATTATCACTCTACACTTTACTGCCTTTACCTTTTCTCTCCATTTCAATTTATTTGGTAAGTAGTATCATTAATAAGAAGAGTGAGGCTATACAAATCCAGCTGGCTACATTAACCAGTTTTGCTCAAGAATCATTTTCTGGGATTCAAATTCTCAAATCTTATGTGAAGGAAAACTCTTTTGGGAAAGCCTTTTCTGACGAAAGTGAATCATTTAAACAAAAATCACTCGAACTCGCGAAAGTCAACGCCATGTTCTTTCCATTAATGATCCTACTCATTTCAACAAGTACCTTATTGACTGTATTGATGGGTGGAATCCAGGTCATTAAAGGACAAGCAACCGCAGGAGAAATAGCTCAATTCATCATCTATGTAAATATGTTGACTTGGCCTGTGACAGCAATTGGTTGGATAGCAAGTATCATTCAAACTGCAGAAGCCTCCCAAAAACGAATCAACGAATTTTTAAAGGAGAAAACAAAAATAGCAAGTCCACAAGATCCTATTGAATATTTATCTGGTGACATCGAGTTTGATCATGTATCGTTTACATATCCAAACAGTGGCATTAAAGCACTGAATGACATCAGTTTCACATTAAAGGAAGGCGAAAAAATGATTGTGATAGGTAGAACAGCTTCAGGCAAATCCACTGTCGCAGATTTGATGTTGAGATTGTACGATCCAGAAACTGGCTTCATCAGTATTGGTGGACAAAACATAAAGGAGTTGGACCTTAACCATTTGAGACATGCTATTGGCTATGTCCCGCAAGACGTTTTTCTATTCTCAGATAGTGTCAGCAATAACATCCGATTTGCTGATCACAATTCTGACAACGATAAGGTATTTGAATTTGCTGAACATGCTTCTGTCAAAAAGGATATATTAAACTTACCAGAACAATTCGACACAAATGTAGGTGAACGTGGCGTGTCTCTCTCAGGAGGACAAAAGCAACGGATTTCTATCGCGCGAGCATTGATCAAAGATCCACAAATCGTCATCCTAGACGACTGTCTCAGTGCAGTAGATACAGCTACAGAGCAGCACATATTGAACTATTTCAAAGCAGCATTAAAGGATAAATCAGCCATTTTAATCACGCATCGCATTTTTACCACACTAGATGTCGATAAAGTACTGGTACTAGAAGATGGCCAAATCTTAGAATTTGGTAGCCCTAAAGAATTAATGAAAAGCAAAGGATTTTATTATCAGATGGTAACAGATGAGCTTGAAGAAAATCAAGTAAAAAACGCTTAATTATTCTAATTCTAGGTTATATTACAATTATATTTTGTACTTTTTACATAACTAAATAGTAAAGCGCGTGGAAAATGATAATTCGGCGAGATTCGAAAGTGTGTATTCTACCAAGTTAAGAGCAGGTAGAAGGCGGACCTATTTCTTTGATGTTAGAAAAACGAAAGGTGGAGATTTCTACATTACGTTAACAGAGAGCACCAAGAAATTTAATGGCGACGGTTATGACAGACATAAGATCTTCTTATATAAAGAGGATTTTAATCGGTTCATGAATTCTTTAAATGATACCGTTAATCATGTTAAAAATGACTTGATGCCTGACTATGACTACGAACAATACGAACGTCGTCAGGAAGAATGGGAAGCTAAGATGGCTGAGGAAGCAGCAAACGGTGGTAGTGAAAATGCACCGGCTGAAGAAGCTCCTTCTATGGAAAGCACTGAATCTGCACCGGCTGAAGAAGCACCAACAGAAACTAAGTCTGAACCTGACGTTAAGTCAGAGGATGATATGGCTTGGTAAGGGAGATCTTAGCCACATTTCTAGGTATGAACTTACTTTACTTTCAAATTTACTTGATGGTATAATATTGGCATGTGCTGTTTTAAAAAGAGTTATTCGTTTTAAGTCCTTGCAGGCGTCTTGCCTCAAGTATCAGACGCATCAATTAACCCATATCCGCTACTTCAATCATTTGATCTTCCACTAGATGCACCAACTCCGTATATCTTTTTTCTCGTTTGGTTTCTCGGGTCCTTATCAACGGCAAATCTACTTTGATGTGCCTTACAAATTTAGATGGTGCAGATTTTAAAATGTAAATGTCATCTCCTAGGTATACTGCTTCTGCAATATCATGAGTCACAAAGACGATGGTAGAATGAAACTGATGCCAGATCTTTGACAACAAGTCCTGCATCTGTAATCTGGTTTTTACGTCCAAAGCACCAAATGGTTCATCCATCAACAATATCTGCGGATTCGCTAATAAGCTTCTACCGATTGCGACACGCTGCAATTGGCCACCTGACAAAGTCGGATACTGAGCATATTTGTGCTGGTGTCCATCCAGACCAATTAACTGGATCATCTCCATGGCCTTTTCATTACGTTCATTTTTACTCATGCCTTGATATTGCAAACCCAAAGCTACATTGTCCAGAACTGACATCCATGGCAAAGATGAGTAACGCTGAAAAACCATACTCACACGTTGTGCTTCATCTAACGGCTTCCCGTCGATCTTGACAGATCCTTCTGTCGGTTCTTGCAATCCAGCGATATACCTTAGCAGGGTGGATTTGCCACTTCCAGACATCCCGAGTATGACGACAAATTGTCCTTGTTCTGGCTTGTCTTCAATCAAAAATTCCAGATCTTTTATGATCCAATTTTGTCCACCATCGTAAGACTGACCAATCCCTCGAAGATCAATAATGTTGCGTAGTTCTGTGTCAGTAAAATTAGGCATTCAAAGCTCGTTTAGCATTAAAAATCTTTAGCTCACCATAGAGTATAATTAATATTGCTGATACAATCACAATTGGCAATATCATCCACCATTTGATCGCTGAAAGATTAACAACAGCTCCTATCAACACCGTCAAAAACAGAAAAGCCAGTATGGTGTAAATACCATATTGAGACTCTTTGATTCCAGCAGATACGGTATTAGCTGTTTTAAATGGCATCAGCCTTTTGTCGATATAGACAAACAGTCGATCCTGTATAAATCCGATCAATATGATGACGAATAAAATGGCAAAGACTTTTTCAACTTGGCCACCTCTAGCCTTTTGATAAATCAACGCCCCTACTCCATTAGTCTTATTTAGCAATTCTGCAATTATGATATAGGTCCAGGATATGGCTGTCAAGACACGAATGTCATCCATTACCTTGGACATCACGGCTGGAATATAAACGGTCTTAATCGTTTGCCAATTAGTAGCACCCAAAGTGAATACAGTCTTTGTATATACGTCTTGAACTTCTCTGACTCGCTGTGCGACAACCGGTAAGAGGTAAACAATGATACCAAAAGCTAAAAAGGCCACTTTCATTTTATCTTCGATACCAAACCACACAATGAATAGTCCTGTGAGTGCAGTAAGTGGCAGGTATCTGAGTGCATCTACTTGTTTACTAAACAAGCCTTTAAACAAGGGATAAAGTCCAATAACAAAACCAATAGGGATAGATATTAAAATAGCCCATAAATATCCTTTGATGTTTAACCATATGGACTGGATTGTGTGGAATACCAATCTATCTTCCGTTAACAATGGTTTGTATGCGTTCAACACCTGTGGAGGAGTCGGTAATAATGGATATGCTTTTTCAAATTCTGTCGCATTCGCTAGTGCTAATGAATCTGCTCGATCGATGGAATCAAGAAAGGCATGGTTTCGTTCATCAAGTGATGAAGGTCTTGGTCCATCATACAGGTCTGCGATTGGTCTATCTACAGAAAAGTACTCTGCAAATAACCACCATGTAATTAAAAATATAATTAAGCCAATTATACCAAGTATCCAACTTTGGGGCTTGGATAATTCGCCTCTGAGTGTGAATAGATCTTTAAAATTCATCTATTATTCTGAAACCAATTCAAAATCTGTCCGTCTATTCTTAGCTCTGCCAGACTCCGAATTATTCGATGCTACAGGTTGATCAGGTCCATTCCCGACAACGATCAATCTATTTCTAGGCATGTTGTGTTCGCTGATCAAATAGTCAGCAACTGCCTGAGCACGTCTTCTCGATAAAGCGACATTCAATTCTCTACTACCAGTATTGTCAGTATTTCCTTCAATACGTATTCTTGAATTACCAAAAGCTTTTGCAATACCGACAAAATCTCGATCAATGATGTACTTTGCATTTTCATCTAAAGTGGCATTACCTGTGGAAAAGTTAATGGTAACTTCTTTTGAGGCAAGCGCTTCTTTTGTTTTATCCTCTGCAGATACGGGAGCAAATTCTTTGGCACCTTCCGCTTCATGTTGTCTACCAGTCAACTTTGCATTTTCTACCAAAGCAGAATATGAGATAAGTCTCCAGTTAGGTGCTCTGCCTTCGATATAGCCTAGATCGTCATAAACATTTACCATTTTACTGTACAGACTATTTCCAGTGACACCTTTGAATTCTCGATTCAGACCAAAGAAATTCTTGTTATCACCATGTGTCACTAACCTCACGTTGTTAATGGCATCATAAGCATCCTGCTCAGAAAAGACTTCAAAGTTTTCACCAAGTATCTTGGCTGCTTTTCGTTTGTTTTGATCGTTTGAATTTATCTCCGAAGCGCCTATCATCCACCCTTCATACAATTGGCCTAACTTTTCTCTATTCGCTTCTACATATGCTCGCTTTGCAATAAATACATCTGCTATGATATTAGATGCTGACTTAGTACTCTCCAAGACTCTAGCTCCTGGCACAGCTTCCACACATGCGATATCATCTGGACTCCAGACAACGGCTGCATCTACATTTTGGCTTTTAAATACTTCTGCTGCATCGATGGCACTTGCTTGAAACACAATGTCCACATCATCACTTGTCAGTCCACCAGCATCCAGCAACCACAGCAAGAAAGATTGTGATGGTGTATATTCTGCAACCGCTATTTTCTTTCCTTTTAAATCGGATACTTTAGTAATGCCTCTTCTAGCAACGATGGCATCTCCACCTCTAGACCAATCTGCTTGAAACAGCACAACCGGATCAAAATCCTTTAGTCCATTTACTTCTGTTGGAAATGCATCGATGGTCGCCCACAATAGGTTGACGTCATCATTTTTAAATGCTTGTCTAGATGCTTCAAAATCATCCAATACTTTAAAGTCCACTTCAAATCCATAGTCTTTATAGAATCTTGAATTCCGATTCGCTTTGAATCCTTCATTGAAATATTGACCTCCAGCATATCCACCCCACGTCACTACACCTATTTTTATCACATCATCATCATTGCCACTTCGCGAAGTTGATTTAGATGTATTTTGAGATGTCTTGGTACCAGAAGTACCTTCCGCTTGATCAGTTAATGATTTACCGAACGAAGTACCTTGCAATAAATATCTACCTCCAAGAAAGATTATAGCTACTAAAAGAATAGTTATAAGCAATTTGGAAAATGTTGTCAATCGTTTTGCCATGATATATTATTTGAATTTAATGTCTGATTTTAATCGTCAAAAAAGTTATCGTATTGGTTACCTCTCCCTACTTTTTCAGGCACTTTTATGGGTGCGTTAAGGTCTAGGACTTCCGTTTCACTCTCTGCTTGCAATAAAAGGGTTTCTTTCTCTTCTCCCAACAGCAAAGACTCCCCTTCTCGTTCCCATTTTTCTAGCATTTTCATGCCTTCTTCTTCAAAAACGCCATTCTGAAGATCAACAGAGGACATAAAGTTTTCAGATACTTCCATAAACCGCTCCATTTCACCGACCTTTTGACTGACATCATCAGCGACCGCTTCCAAGGCTTGATCAAACATCAATCGTTTGTCAGTATCCCCTTTTATGATGCTCATTGCTGATTTCATGGCACTATGGCTGGCTCGGATAGCTTTCCGCTCCTGTTCTTTCACTTTTACTTGGTCGGTAACATCCTCTACAAGAATCTCACTATTCTCGTACATTTTGGATAGTACGCGATACATCACTTCCATTTTTTTATACAAATCTTCCAGTCGTACGTTTGACTCCTTCAATCGACCAGCTTTTCGGCTTTTAAGAATCATGACGTTTCGTTTGTCACTTTCTTTTGCTTGACTGGCGGCAGTGAGATTGGAGGCGATTTCTTTTTGATTGTTGATGATCAGTTCTTTCAACTTGTGCATTTGACCTCTCAACTTGGTGATCTGTTTATTCATCTTTCGAAGATTCGACTTCAGGTCTTCGACATAAGATTTCAGAATAGCAATTGGATCCATCTGAATGAACAAGCCTGTAATGCCTCGCATGATAGACTTATACATGTACCACACTAGGTTACGCATCTTTGAATCTAGGGCCATAAATATGATTGCCCCTAATACAAGCAATGTTACCGCAAGACCAAGTACTGTAGAGGCAAGCGCGATAATGGGAGATAAAAAAGTAGTGATCAAAATACCTGCTCCAATGACCAAGCCAGCCATCACTATACCACCAGTTACGCCTTCAGGACGTCCCCAAAATGATTTTGATTTTTTAGAATTTGGCATAAGAATTACCGTTTCAATTTTTTAACCGCAGAAAATGCTAATAATGCTGCTACACATATAACAACTACAAATATAAGGACTCTTAAGGTTGTATTCACTATACCATCAAACCAAGATACCATTCGCAAAAATGCGAGGACAATAACTGTTGTGACAAGTCCTATGGATACCGTGTTTCTGGGATCCATTAAGAGATATACGTATTCATTTTTTCAATATCTGACTGAATTTGGCCCAAAACGCCGTTATAGGCATTGACAAACCCTTGTTTAGTCGCCTCCATTTTGGCAACAGATTGATTTATTTTAGCTCGATCAGCTTCCAGACTTTTTTTATCTGCTTCTATTTCCTTCTGTAGTTGCTCGATCCGCTTTTGCTTATCAGCTATCAACTTCTCCTTTTGTACGAGTCCTTGCTTGACGTCTTGCACTTGTTTCTGCTTACGATTCTGTAATGCCTGTCCGAATTTAGCTTCTTCTTTCTTTAAAATATTGATGTAGTGTTGAGCAGAATTAACCAATTTGCTTGGTGTAGCGCCCATTGTCTTGGCCATAGCAAATGCAGATTGATATCTGGTTTTTTCATCCATATCCACAGAAGACAGGTTTTGAAGGCTCTGTTTAAACTCTAAATAATCAAACCCTTCCAAGTTATTTGCCTCAATGGCCTTCAATAAAACGTCAACAAATTTTGGATCAGCTTTACCACCATCAGGCTTAGGCATTGCTGCTTTGTTCTGCACAGGCGGTTGTTTTTGAACTCTACCTTTGTTCGCTTTTTCTACTTTAGGGCTCTCTTTTGACTCCACCTCACTGGATTCATCTGGTACTATAAAGAGAGATTTTAGTTTCTTCAACATAAGGCTCAATTCTATTTTATCGTAATATACTGATAATCAACACTTAATAAAAGTCAGACCTTGAACAAGCTGACCAACATAAGAGGCACGAAAATAACGAATAAAATGCACTATTCTATACAATTTAGCGACCTCTAGTTTTAAGACAAATTCGTGATAGAGCAATATGAGTTCTCTTCATGTTTAACGAATGAATAAGCACTGTTCAATCGTCCTATCTTGTTTGGCTGACTATATGCTACTCCTATATTTATTTATCTTGCCTTCAAAACAGTAATTTATGTCCGCTATTGATGTATTTGTCGGCAGTGAAATCAATAAATTAGAATCAGTAATCATTCACAAACCGGATTCTGGTATATCTAGGATTTCACCACAAAAATCTGATGATCTCTTGTTTGATGATATTGTTCATCTCCCTTTGATGCGAAAGGAGCATCATATTTTCACGAAAGTGCTTGAAGCCTTTGTCCCGAATGGTGTCCTTGAAATTGAAGATTTGATTCAACAAACAATTGAGGAAAACAAGGATTTGACCAATGAGCTCATTGATCGAACAATACATCATGAGCATCTACCTAAGAAATATAAGGATGTTTTTCTTTCAATGTCACCATTTGAATTGACAAATGTGCTGATTACCGGCTATCATCAGGAGACGGATCATATTTATTTTGACCCAATTCCCAACTTGATCTTCAC
This sequence comes from uncultured Saprospiraceae bacterium, assembly GCA_937997635.1. Lineage (GTDB taxonomy): Bacteria > Bacteroidota > Bacteroidia > Chitinophagales > Saprospiraceae > CALFUK01. The sequence goes on from CALLFA010000057.1 coordinate 88,425, forward strand.
ACGAGACATTGCAACTACTGTAAAAGATCATGTCATTTTAACAAAGGCAGCAAAGGAAGCAAGGTACAGAGAAAACCTGCTAACAAGGTTTGTATTTATGGGGAATAGCTCTTTTGCAAGTTGTCTAAACGAAGACAGACTAATAAATCTAAATGATCTTGATAAATTCCCACCTTCTAAAAAAGGAGAAGTTGTATCCATTGAAGGCGGTGACTTAATGATGTTGACAGAAGATTATTTCTTGATTGGTTGTAGTGAACGGACGACGACACACGCTTTTCATAGCCTTAAAGACCGACTATTTGAGAAAGGGCTAACTAAAAATGTGGTACAAGTCAATATTCCCAATGATCGATTCTGCATGCACATAGACACCTTGTTTACCAGACTCAGCAAAAATAAAATCGTTTGTTATAAACCTATTGTTTATGATGGAATGAGCTCAACCATAGAGGTGCATAGAGCCGAAGGAAAGACAGGCTTCTATCCATCAGTAAAAGATTTCATGTTAGAAGAAATTGATGAGCATATGGAATTTATCTTTACTGGAAATGGAGACTCCCCATATCAAGAAAGAGAGCAATGGACAGATGGTTGCAATCTAGTAGCGGTTAAACCCGGGGTCGGAATTACGTATGATAGAAATTTAAAAACCGAATTAGCCTTCAAAGAAAATGGGTTCTCGATTCTTCCAGCAGAAGAATTGATACGTCAAACAGATATTGATAGCAACTTTCCCACACAATTAGAAAATACCATTGTGACGATTCCTTCAAGTGAATTATCCAGAGCAAGAGGAGGATCGCATTGCATGACCTGTCCAATTAACCGAATCGATTAATGTATATAAGTAAAACCACTTACCGCGTTCCCTACGCAGACACCGATCAGATGGCCTATATGTACTATGGTCATTATCCAAAATTATATGAAATGGGTAGAGCCGAAATGGTGCGAGACTTAGGCATCACGTATAGGGAATTAGAAGATGTTCATAAAATAAGTATGCCTGTATTGGAATTGAACTGTCGATACAAGACACCTGCTCATTATGACGATTTGTTGACCATCGAATCAAAGCTTGAAGAAATGCCAACAAAAATGATTTGCTTTCACCATCGCGTATTTAATGAAGCCGGTGATTTACTAAATAAAGGGTTTGTGAAATTATTCTTCATCGATCAGAAAACAAAAAAACGAATCTCAGCACCACCAATTCTTACAGATAAGTTACGTCCATATTTTGGCTAATATATTACATAAATTAGAGCATTCTCCAATAGTAAAACCAATCATTGTTTGGTCACAAAAAACGGCATTGCCAGGATTTCAAGGTGTACCTGTGTACAACATCATTAAATTTATCTCTAAAGAATTAAAAGAAGACAGCATCACGACGCGTGCAGACGCTGTGGCATTTAATTTTTTTCTGTCTATATTTCCTTTTGTCATTTTCTTATTGCCTATTTTAATCAATACACCATTTGGCATTAATTATCTTGACATATTTAGAGAATCTATCAAAGGTGTTCTTCCCGATAGTGCAGAACAATATATTTTTTCCATTATAAACGGGATTCAAAACGAAGGTCATTTTGGACTGCTGACTGTCGGCTTTTTTTTAGCAATTATATTTGCATCAAACGGGATGTCTAAGTTGATGAAAGGCTTTGACAAATCACATCAAAGCACGTTTAGAAAAAGACATTATTTAAATCGTAGAATAGTCGCACTTGGGTTGACTGTCTTATTGGTGATATTAGGTTTTCTATCCCTAACTTTAATCATACTTTTTAACCAATTCATACAATACTTTGAAGCTACATTTGCAATAGGAAGCAGCTCAATTCTACTTGTGAAGTTTTTAAGATGGATGATTTTGATATTATTATTCTATAGCATCATCACTTCTATTTACAGATATGGGCCATCCATGTACCAACGCATCAAATTATTTAATTCAGGCGCAACACTAGCAACTGTATTGTCGATACTTAGCTCGGTATTATTTTCATGGTTTGTGAATCAATTTGATCGATACAATGAAGTCTATGGTTCTATTAGTGCTTTAATTGTAATTCTTATCTGGCTTAAAATAAACTCTTTCATCTTACTTATCGGCTTTGAATTAAATACAAGCATTGCTGTCAATAAGGATTCAATGACAGCCATTACTAAATCCACAACTGACGAAAAGCTAAATACTGATTAATATAGACGCATTAACAGATCTCGGCAATCCGAATTTGTCGAATTGTCTAGCTTCTATTGGATTAGACCACCAATAAATACCAAAAGCTGAATGGGTAACATTCTCTGTACCCAATGCATTTAATATAGACAAGCCTAATTCAACATCTGAAAATCTATTCTTTGGCAATTGGTACTTTACACTTAAGTCTAATCGATGATAATTAGGCAGTTGTCGTTCTGTCAGTTCATTAAATTCAAAATTAAAAAAATCAATGCGAGTTCCATCCTCATTATATGACGCAATTATTTCAGATGGTTCGGTATAATATCTACCTGTTGCAAATCTGTATTGAGCACTAAGTGACAATTGTTTGATTCTATAGGTCGCGTTAACCGTAGATTTAAATGGTTGAAAATGAGGGTCTCTAAATTGTTCACTGCCATCTTGGATTTCGAGAACATTATCCATTATTTCTAATGAGCCTGAAAGACTGATTCTATTTGAAGCATATCCAAAATCAAGTTCTACCCCTTTTACTTTAGAATTAATAATTGTGTAAGGATTTTCTCCACTGTCAAATTCGAAACTCTGTGACGAAACATTGTTTATATTTTTGCTGTATAATTCAATACCTGCATAATAGTTATTTAGACTATATTTAATGCCCGCACTATACTGAGATTCTTCAACTATTGGCAACCATCGATCGTTGCTGAAAACATTTTCGTCAGAAGCATACCAAAAAGTCTCTTCAACTTCTAAAGGTGAATAATTAAATTGTTTATTTAAAAATCTGTGATAAGTACCATAGTGCCCATGCACGACAAAATGTTTAATCGGAAACAATGACAAATGAATTCTTGGCTCTATAAATACTCGGCCATCATAAGTCAAACTGTAATCTGACCATCTTGTCCCATTTCTAAATTTCAAAATGTTAGGAATTGTAATGGTATAATCAAAATAAATACTTTTCTCTGCACCAACTGTTGTTACTAAAGAACTACTCTCTTCATCCAGACCATCACTGTTTGCTATTTGAAATTCTGTTAATCCATCCAATGCTTGATAAGAAACACCAACAGTCCATTCATGATGATTGTGTTTAAATAATTGATTTACTTCAATCGTTGATTGAGTCAGTACATTGTCATGATCGATAAACCCTTCCTCTCTTCCAATTTCTGCATCATCTAGTCGTTCAAATGCTCTTTCATATATAGATGTAGAAGCAATAATCTCTGATTTCCAAAACGGTGTTATTTGATAATTCGTTTTGACACTATACCCTTTATTAGAAACATCGAGAAAATCAGCTCTAGTGATATCTATATCATCAGAAGAATATATAAATGATTTGCCAACATCCAATACATTAAATTCAATTGTTGCTTTAGCTGAAGGCTTAAACAATACACTCGCACTTAAATCTCTGAATTCAAATTCCGGATTAAACGGAAATGGAGAATTTTGAAGCGTAACATCTTCTGGGAATGACTCTCTTAACAATCTATCTTCCAAAACCGAAATGGCAACTGGTCCATCTTGGAAAACATTATCATACAAATTCCTGTAATATGGTGTCTCAATAAATTCAGATATTGACTGTCGATATGCCGCCTTTATCTTTAGTTTGTTATTCAATAAAGAGGTACTTCCACCAACATTAAAATAGAGCATATCTGCATACACTTTTAATTGAGACTTATTGGGACCAAAGTGATCACTTTGCATATCTATGGAACTGGAAGAATCTCCACTATCGTGAGCGGAACCTCCATTTTTATTCACACGAATCACATCAGTCATAAATGGATTCACACTACTCACATTACCAAAAAACAAACTTGGCTGGAGCAGCTGAATATTATTCCACCTAATCGACGTCTGCCCTGGCTGGCTTCCTCTTATCTGTATTTCACTGATTGACTCTGTAGAGCTGGAAATACCGCTTAGCTTTTGCAAATTAACCAAAACATCATTGTCTAAATTTCCACCTGTTTGAAGACTTTCATTAACGACTACAGAACCCTCTAATTCGGTCTCATCTAAAATGATGAATCGTTCTTTGATCACAATCTCGTCAAGCAAATGCTCTTCTTCCTTTAATACGATGATGTTTAATTTGTCTTCTCGTAAAGAGCCAATCTTGACTTTCTTTTTTTGGTATCCCAAATAATCCAACTCAATCAGCTGCTCGGAACTGTAATATCCAGTAAGCAAAAACTCACCTTCAACATCTGTGACAAACTGCTTATTTAAATTATTCAGAGTAATGACGCCGAAGGACAACTCTGTGCGCAAATTGTCAATTAGTCTTATTTTATAATTTGATGGATTGATTTGCTTTTCCAATGGATAATCCTTGTCTTTAATGACATATAAATTCTCCTCTAGCAAACTGAAGTCCTTACCTAATATATTGAAAGAAGTCTCTAATATATGCTGTTGCGAACCACTCACAGAGAAAGCTTCTATATTCTTCTGTGTGAACAAATCGTAATCGTAATTAAAATCTATTTGGAATGACTCCTCTAAAAGCTCTATAATTTCGTGTGCATTTTTATCAGCAAAGTGAAGTTGTGCATGATCTTGCCCTTGCAGTGACATAGAGGTGTAGAGTAAGATGCAAAGCAAAAGCAATACTCTATTCTGAATAGAACTCGATCTTTTGGTTTCCTGTTTCATATTTGAGATCCAGGGTTTCTGCAATATACGAACATGATTTCTCAATATCATCAGAGATTAATACTCCAGAAAATGATTTGGTGTTTTCTACGCGTTTTGTATCAACAGAGACATTGTAGAACCTCTCTATTTCTTTGGCCAAAGATGACAATTCAATCTTATCATAGCTGACTCTTCCAGTTAAAAATCCAGGCTGTTTTGCATCATGCTTCTCAATTGTGCCTAAGCGACCTTTGCTTATCATCACCCTTTCGCCTACCGTAATCTCTTTGCTTTGACCACCAACGGTCATGACTTTCACCTTACCTTCATAACAACTCACTTTTAATATACCATCTCTTTCCCACACTTCAAACTCAGTCCCAAGAACCTCAACATTTCCTATTGAGGTAATCACAGTAAATTTCTCCCCTTTGCTGACATCAAAAAAGGCTTGACCTGTCAGCTTCACCTCTCTATTATCTTGCCATGTCTCCTTATTATATATAAGAGAAGAACCAGGCGCCAGATCAATAGCCGTATTTTCAGCAATAATCTGCTGTCTCTGCTCTGCAGGCTTCGTTTTTATATTGATTTCACCAGGTGTAGGTCTAAAGAAGTAGAACAATAATGCACCCAGGGCGAAAACCCCAAAAATAAATGCTAACAGCGATGACCTAGACGTTTTAGATTTAAACTTTGCAGTATCTGATTCTGACTCAAGTTGCTTATCTGAAAGTTTGCCTTCTATTGCAGCCCACATATCATGCTCAGGGATTAATTCAAATTCTAAAGACTCTTGCTTTTTAAGTATTTGACTTAGAGTATCCAGGTCATACTCTTGAGCAAGCAATTGTAACTCATCTTCTGAGATGGTATTTTGCAACCACTTACTTAGTAATATGTCATTAGGATTTTCCATAGTCTAATGGGAAAACGCGTCAATAAGAGTTTACCCTACCTTTTCTTTAATATATTTTGTTTAGCTAATATCGCTAATGCCTTACTCATGCGTTTTTCAACTGCTTTTACGCTGATTTCCAATGAGTTAGCTATTTCTTTATATGTCTTCTTGTCAAATCTGTTTAAGATAAACACCTCACGAGATTTTTCAGGCATGGAAGCAATGGCACGTTCTACCTTTTCTTTAAACTCTGATTCTTCGAGTAAGAACTGCCCATCTTGATTTTCTACACCCTTTGTGAGGTGCTTCTTATACTTAAGTCTCACTTGAGCTTTACGATACTGATCTACTGACAAATTTCGAGCTACCTTCAATAAAAATGGACCTGCATGTTCTACAGTAAGATCTGCACAATTCTGCCATAATTTGATGAAACAGTCTTGAACGATATCCAAAGATTCATCTGTTGAAATCCCTCTAGACAACACAAATCGCTGAACAGATTCATTCCATTGGAGAAAGATATTGTTAAATACGGCCTTATCGCAAATGCCCATTTTGTTAAAAATAATGTTAAAACGAAGTTAAGATTTAGTCCAAAAAACTCTTATAGGAACAGTAGTAATAATTTATTTTCCACCCTTATGTTCGAAAATCCATTAATGTAAGGAATAATTGCTACCTCTCAAGGAAGAAATGGTAATTGCATAGGAATAATTGATAACACTGAAGGAAGTTCAGTTAACACACCCTATTCTCATGTTCTGGATGTTTGTTTCAGCGTCCAAGACAACAGGTTAAACAAAACTTTAAATAGCTCTGTTTAGCTTGTGGATTTACACCAAAAAAAAATTAGGATTTATACAAAAATTAAATCAAGATCAAAGGATTCTTGATATAAGCTGGCTATTGCCCTTTTTGAAGTCAGTCACTGAATATTTATTAACTCATTATTAAACACCAATTATTAATGAAACTTTTACATTTTAATAAGCTCAGATTAAGCTTAGCAATTTTGAATTTTTTCGTATTCGTAGGAATCAATTCTCTTTCAAGCCAAACTGCAGCTGATTTCCCCTTTCTCGCAACAGAATTAGATCAAGAAAATTGTTGCAAAAATGAAGTTGTATTACTGTTCACTACTCCAGCTGGAGATTTTATTTACATCCAAAACAACGCAGAATGTTTTGGTGGTGGCGGTAGATTATTTTTAGCGGACGGTACCTTCTATTGTGAAGATACTGGTATTAACTGTTTAGACTTCTACGGTCTATCTAATGGAACTGTCATATACGAGTGTACCGGCGATCAAGCCGAGATAGACTTGTTTGATAGATTCCCATTTCTTTCCACGCTAGTTGACGTCAACAATTGTGGCGGCGAAATGATCGAGTTTTTTAGAAATGAACTTGGACACGAATTCCTTTGTGTCAATGAACCAGATGGTGCTCGTACATTCTACTACTCAACTGGTCAAGTGGCATGTGTAAGTTCTGCTACATTCGACTGTGCAAGTGCTTATGGATTCGACGATATGGAATTAATTGAGACATTTGTTTGTGACGTTGACGATACTGGTGGAGATGGAGGTAACTTCGTTGGAGGTGTGTTTGCAATGACAAATGGAGAAGGACAAGTTGCAGGTCAAGTTCAAGGTCCCAACTCAGTTGTTGCATATGGACAAGCTGAAGATGGTACACTTACATTTATCGGTTCATTCCCTACAGGCGGTAATGGTGGTGATTTTGACGGTGGTGAAGGATTAGATCCACTTATCTCTGCTTATGCAATCGCTAAATCACTAGACAATCAATTTGTAATGGCTGTGAATGCAGGTAGCAATACAGTAACTTCAATGAGAGTAAATGAAGACTTCACATTGACAGTTGTTGATACAGAAGCTACACAAGATATAGGACCCAACTCTATTGCTTATGTTGAATCAAGTGTCACTGGAGTTAATGGTTTTGTGTACGTATCTAACATCGCAAGAGAAGAAAATGTCGCTCTTGGCGAACCAGGTCAGGAAGGAAGTTTAGTTGGATACTATTTATTAGATGATGGTTCTTTAGAGCCTATCGCAAATTCAAGAAGAGAGTTAAACAACAGACCTTCTGCTGTTCAGTTTTCACCAGAAGGTGAATTCCTTGTCGCTGCTTCTATTAATGCTGGTGCTGCTGGTCTTGCTAACGGTAACGAAGATGAGGTTGTTTTATACGGAGTTGACCCTACTACTGGTTTACTTACAGATGGTCAGTTAGCAGGTGCTACATCGACATTAAGAGGTAATGCAGAAGGAAGAAACTTACCTTCAGCTATTGGTTTCCAAATCGTCGGTGACAACATTCTAGTTGTTACTGAAGCAAGAGAATTTAGACCTGATGGTACACCTCCAGTATTCCCAGGATTACAGGACGGTTCAGTATCTACTTGGCAAATAACTAACGATGGTCAATTAGTACCTATCGCTTTAGACGTTGCTACAGGTGAAAACAACACAGGTCGTACTGCTTGTTGGTTAGATTTCTCTGATGATAATACATTCTTTGTTTCTAATGCAATTGAAGCTGGACTTGCATCATTTACATTTAACGATGGTAATGTAGTGCTTATCGATCAAGCTGCAGCTCAAGGTACTGGTGCTACAGGCAATACGACTGATGGTGCTGCTGCATTCGCGACAACTGAAGGATGGATAGATCTTTGGATTTCTGATGATGGTCAATTTTTATACCAATGCTATGGCCTTACTGGTGAAGTAGGTGTGTATGCTATCGATGGTACTGAGTTGACTCTTCTTCAAGAAATTGGTGGTCTTCCACAAAACAATGTACAGGGTATCGTATCAGTAGGACAACCTACAGGTGGAGATACTGTTGATGGAGGTGGAGATCCAGATGATATGATTTGTGATGTAGATGGTGGTGTCTTAGCTGGCGGACCATTTGAATTTTGTGTAGGAGATGAAACACCAGATGTGATAGATGCTAGTCAATTAGTTTTAACAAATACTGGTGAGACTGTTGCTGTGCAGTTTGAATTTGAAGTGTTACAGCCAGCTGATGGATTTTTTGTAACAGAACCTTGGGTTGGTCTTCATAATGGAAGCTTTGATCTCTTCAATTTCGGAGAGAGAGCTACTCCAGGTTTAGAGTCACTTGCTGAAGGTGGTAACACAGAATTGCTTGGTTCTGAGTTTTCTCAGCCAGGTCGCCTACAGGCTACTATTGGTAATGGTCAGGTTCAATTTATATCACCAGGAGAAACGATTTCAGGATCGATTGATGTACGTAATCCATTAGCATACCGATATGCATCATTCGCATCGATGATCATTCCATCTAACGATGGTTTCTTTGGTAACGAAGATCCATTTGCATATGAAATATTTGACGAAAATGGAAACTACAATGGCCCAATCGAGATCGTACTTACAGGTGCTGATCTATGGGACTCAGGTACTGAGGTCAACAACGCTTCTGGCGCCGCTGGCTTCTCAAGAGGATTCGACGGTTCTGGTTCAGGTCCATCTACCGACGACCCTACGTCAACAGTTAGTGCACACCCAGGATTAGATAATATTGTAGGTATTCAGACTGCCGCAGGAACTACTATTGGTTCTAATGGTGGCGGTGCTCTAGGTGCTGATGAAGAGATATTGAGAGTAAGAATCTCAGTGGGCGGAGCA
>CALLFA010000058.1 GCA_937997635.1 uncultured Saprospiraceae bacterium
CTAGTTCCTAGTTCCTAGTTCCTAGTTCCTAGTTCCTAGTTCCTAGTTCCTAGTTCCTAGTTCCTAGTTCCTAGTTCCTAGTTCCTAGTTCCTAGTTCCTAGTTCCTAGTTCCTAGTTCCTAGTTCCCTAGCTCCTTCCTAACTCCCCTCCGGAAAATACTCAATATACCTCCGCACCTGCTGCGAAAACTCCTTCCCATACACTTTTGTCAAAATATAAAAACTCATATCAATGCCAGCGCTAACCCCAGCTGCAGTAATTATGGAGTCATGATCGACATAGCGTTTGTCAGGAATTATGTCAACAGAAGGATCAAGCTTTTTTAATAAATCAAAAGACAAGTGATGTGAGCAAACTTCTTTATTAGTGAGGTAGCCCAGCTTGGCAAGTATCAATGCACCAGTGCAAATGGTCGCAGTAACAATAGAGCCGTCTATGGTTGATTGAATGTTATGGAGTATTGACTCATCTTTTATAATTGGTCTTGTCCCAAAGCCTCCAGGAATGAGGAACAGATCGTAATGTTGTCCATCTAAAACTGTATCAGCGGTCACCTGCAACAAAGACTTAGAAACAGTTATCTCTTTTTGAAGACCAACTGTCTCTATGGAAAACAAGTCTCCTCCTTTTGCATAATTGGCGGCACCAAACACTTCTAGTGGCCCAGCAAAATCCAATAATTCCACATCATCAAACAATAACATCCCGATTGATTTAATCTCCATAATCATGTCAGTTTAGGCTAATCTTCATATTAAAATCAAATTAATTAAAAAAAATATATAATCTTATAAGCGTTTTCTATAATCCCTCCCTTTTACTAATAAAAGCTTTACCATGAAAGACTTTGTACGTGTTGTCGTCTGTTTTATGTTATTGTTGGTTATCACATTGTCGTGCCATGATGATTTTGTAGAAGAAGTGGAGATAATCGATGAGTTTACACCAGTAACCATTTATGAAGTAGATATCCGTGGGCTCGTATCTGATGATATTGGCAATCCACTAAGTGATGTTACCATTCATGTTGATGGAAGGACATTAAGTACTGACGGACTTGGTGGGTTCGTCATCCAAAATTTGCAATCAAATCCTAGAGATAGTAAGCAACTTAGATTTGAAGCTGAAGGATTTTTACCTGTCAGTCGATTGATTACCGTTTTATCGGAGAACGTCATTAATCTAAATGTTTCAATGATTCCAATACCTCCAGAAGAGAGTTTTAATGCTCAAGATGGTTATGTTGCTCAAGTGTCAGAGTCTGCTACCATTACTTTTTTTGAAAATGGTATCGTCTCTAATGGACAGCCATATAATGGTCAAGTGTTTGTAAAGACATTCCATCTTGCCAAAGACGATGAGCAATTGTTCCAAAGATTACCTGGAGATTTAATCGGCTTAGATCAAGAACAAACGTTACAGCAACTAGAAACGTATGGAATGATTTACGCCACCCTAGAAGATGAAAATGGAAATGAACTCCAACCAGATCCTGCAGCAACTGCACGCCTAACAATTGACATACCTGAAGACTACGTCAGTATAGCGCCTGCACAGATGCCATTATGGTATTTTGATGAGAGTCTAGGCTTTTGGGTAGAAGAAGGTATTGCTATTCGAAACGGGAATACATATGAAGGTACTGTGACTCATTTCAGTTGGTGGAATATCGATATCCCTATTAATTTTCTTGTCAATGTTTGTATGACTGTGACAAATGAGAATACAGGTGGACCATTAAAGAACACGCAGATTTTATTCTCTTCAGGCAGGAACGAATTTGGCATACAAACCACTAATGATGACGGATCACTTTGTGTAAGTCTGCCAGGAGAATCTAATATTGAGTTGAGTCTGAAAAGTGGTTGTCCGTTTGCCGATTCTCAAACCATTGGCCCTTTTGCGTCTAATCAGGATGATGTGAATGTCAGTCTTAGAATAAATGAGGATGCTATAGTTACCATTTCTGGAAGTGTAACGGCATGTGGAGATCCTGCTATAGATGCAGAGTCACTCACGGTTGCAAGAGATGGAGCTAGACAGATCGTTAATATTAGCGCTGATGGCAGCTATAGTTTCGATTTGATATGTCCTGCAGAAGGAGAATCGTTGTCATTTTTGATTATAGATAGTGAAACTAACTCTGTAAAAGGAGATGAATTGGTGGTCGGAAATTCAGAAGAGGATATTGTGTTTGATTTTACTACTTGTGAAGAGGTTAATAATGTGCTTTCTGGTGAGATTTTTGGATCATCAGTCGCACTTGTCATAGAGAATGTCCAGTCTAATCCGAATGAAACCATTTTGATACTGGACAATGATTGTTTTCTTTCTTTTCTGGGAAATTCAGCAGGCACATTTGATGGCGCCTATTTCTGTGGCGTAGGTGAAAACGGAGAAATAACCGTAACAATCACTGAGTATGGAAATATAGTCTCAGGAAGTTTTTCAGGATCCGATTTATCTGGTTCATTCAGTGCATCATTAAACTAATTCTAAGTTTCATTGGACGATAAGATCATCATAGCAGAATGTAAAAATGCCAATAGCAGGTATCAGAAAATTCTTTTGAATAAGTATTCTGATTTTCTTGCTAGCGCAGCAAGAAATTACATCTCGGATTCAGAGACTATTTTGGATGTGCTTCAAGAAACTTGGATTATCATATTTAATAATTTAGAATCTTATGAAGAGCGTGGATACTTTTATGCATGGGCAAAAAAAATTATGCTTCGAGAAATAATAAGAATAAGTAAAAAGGAAAAAGCCAAAGAAGTTTTTATTGGGACTTTACAGGCAAAAGATCACACATCCAAACCTTCTGTAGAGAGAAAGTTAGAATTGCAAGAAGCCATGAAATTAGTAGAAAAATTACGTTCACCAGCAAGAGAAGTGTTTAAACTACACGTGATTGATGGATTGAGCCATAAAGAAATTGGTGAAATAATGAATATAAAAGACAGCACTTCACGGGTGCATCTTACCAATGCAAGAAAAGAATTAAAAGAACTTTTACTCATTCGTGACACAAGAAAAGCAATCCTATGAATCTGAACGAATTAGAAAAAGATCTGAGAGAATACCGAAAAGGATCTCAAGACAAAATAAATACAGAAAAATTGTGGGATCGTGTGTCTCCACATATCCCCCAATCTAAGAAAAACAACTATAGGATATTTATCTTTTTTCTGTTTCCATTCCTCATTCTATTTGGCAGTGTTTTTTGGGTATTAAATAGTCGATCTACATCAGTTGAAAAAAGTGCTGTACTTTCTCAACACAATCAATCATTGGACAAAAACACAAGTCCAATATTTAGTAATGAAAATATAATAGCTACTTCAACTACAGATAGTAAGCCTATAACGCAAATAACTAATCAAGAATCTATCCTATCTATTCGTAATCAATTAAACGTAGCGTCAAGTGAATCCGTAAATATAAATGATCAAAAAATTGTCAAAGCTGAAAACAAAGATTTCAAAAATGTTATACCTAGACAATTATTTAATCCTGATAATGCAATAGCAAAAGATTCTGACGCTTTTCAAAAAAATAATAGCGGATTAACTCTAAACAACAAAACGACATTTTCAAATAAAACTAAAAATAGAGCACTATTATACGATTCGAAATCAAAGGATCAACCAAGCTCATTTGTTTTAAATAAGGTCAAAACATCATCACCTTCGAAACCAGAAACTGAACTATTTGATTTATCCAATAAGAATATAAAATCTCAAAAATCATCGAATTCAATTACAGAAGAGATGTTAGAAAGATCATTGTTAGATTATGCATTGTTGCCACTACAATCAATGCTTATCTATGATAATGAATTCCCAAGTCCCCCGAAAAGAATTTACGCATTTCAAAGAACTGCATACCCAAAAGTGATGGTCGAACTGGGAGGAGGTTATTTTATTCCGTCAAGAACTCTTTCGTTAGAAAATGCTGAATTCGAAAATGCATTCGCGAGTCGTTCAGATGCTGAAGAAGTGTTGGATGCATGGCAAACTTCTTTAGCATTTAGGTATATGGTCACACCTCACATTGGAATAAGTGCAGGTCTGAGTTATCAAGTGCTCAATGAGCGATCTACTAAAGAACTCATTCAGTCAGAACCATTATTTGTTGAGGATGCTGTTGTTGCAAATTTTGTAAAATTAGATGGCACTGTCGAACCAATTTTGGGTGATATAGAAGTCAATAGAACAATCATAAAAACTGTCAGTAGAGTCAATACGTTCAAGCTGTTTCAATTGCCGATTGAAGTTGTGTATTCACATAGAATAAATCGACTGAAGCTTGAAGTAGGCGGAGGCGTCATTCCCAATGTGGCCTCTTCACTGACAGGTTACTGGCATCCAGATAACGAAATGGAATATGATCTTTCTTTGGATGAGAATAATTATTTGACATCCAGAATTAATATGGCCTATACGGGCAAAATTGGAATAGCCTATCCTTTGTCTAACAGCTTAGATGTGTATTCCAATGTCAGATATATAGCATCATTAAAAGGATTTGAAAGTGCCAATTATGGCATCAATCAATCCTATAATTTATTAGGACTCGAACTTGGTTTGAGGGTCAATTTATTTAAATGAAAAAAATAAACATATAGATATGAGAACAGTATTTTTTACACTTATCATGTGCGTTTTATTAGGCGTGAATGTGTCTGGGCAGCTCGCTTGTATTGACGAACTTACTACTGCTGCGATTGACCCTTGGGTGAACACCGTGGGCATATTTCCCGAAGACTTTCTGACCGAAGCACCTAATGGTGATTACGAAATCTCTAATAATGGTACTGATTTCTTAAGGAGTATTGAATTAGAAGTCGGTGAATACAAATTGACTGTAAGAGAAACATCTACCGGTGAAACGTGTGAAGTCGATCTTATTGTTGTTGATCAGACTCCACCAGTTGCAGTTTGTTATGATTTAGTAATGGTTGATGTAGCTGGTGATCCAGTATTGACAATAGACATGATTGATTTTGGGTCTCATGATTCAGGTCGTGGTCCTGTTGTAAGAAGTTTGACTCTGAATGAAATAGCGACAATCGGTCCAGATGACCCAAGATTTGATGCTGTTACTGAAATTGAATTTTCCCAAAATGATGTGTGCAATGAATTTAATGTCGTACTCAATGTATGGGATCTTGATGGCAATTCGAATGTTTGTTGGGCTACAGTACAGGTAACCGATCCTTTGTCCTTTTGTGCATTTACACCTGGACAGCGCCCTAGTTTTTCATGTAGAAGTGAAGTAGTATTTTTTGTTCCCGAGGATGGGAGTCTATTAATTCAGCCAGAAGATCTTATTTTTATTGATGATACTAATGGAAATTTGTCTATTAGTATTGATACGAGCCTATTTGCAAAGAACGCGATATTTACTAGTAATGATGTTGGCAGTTTTAATTATTCGATAAGGAATGATATTACAAATACTAAATGTGCAGGTGTTTTAAATATTGAATTAGAGTGTACAACAGATTGTACTAATTTATTTTCAATAGAATCAAAAACTGTTGCTTCTGATGAAGTTTTTTGTCTTAATTTATCTGGAGAATTAGAACAGGATATACTTTCTTTTCAAACGGGAATTATTTGGAATCCGGATGTACTAAATTTCCAGACATTACAAAACTCGAATTTACAAGGTCTTACGTTTAATTTAGTGAAGCCAGGTGAATTGATCATCGTTTGGCTTGATGAAAATGTAAGCGCTGTTGAAGGAAATGTCCAGTTAGAATTATGCTTTCAGGCAATTGGAAATTCTGGTGAATCTAGTGAAGTTCGGTTTGGTGGAACCCTCTTTGAAATAACAAATGCAGATCTAACCATGGCTTTCCCACAAGTTGAAGATGCTTTAATTTGCATAGATACTTGTCCTGAAATCACAAGTTGTGATGTTGATGTCATGCTTGCTTGTGAAGATGTTTTTACAGATTGCTTTGTTGAAAATGTGCAACCAGAAATAATGAATAATTCAGGACAAACAGATGCATGCTTAAATGGATTAGTTCCAGAATTGATCAGTGAAACTAATGATGGAGGATCATGTGCTGGAGCACAAATTGTGAGAGAATGGTTTCTAGATGTAGATAACAATGGCAGATTTACCGCAGATGAACCTTATTGCAAGCAAATAGTAAGCATTGGACAGGAATTCGTCAACTTGGATCCTAGGACTATCCGATGGCCTATGTCATTTGGTTCTACAGATTTAGAGAGTTTTGTTAGAAGCTGTACAGGTTTAGAAACAACTGCAGACTTAAGCACAGCCGCGTTAAGCTGTGATGACGACATTCAGCTTACAGATATCGAAATGGTGATTCCTGAATATTGTGAAACGTCTTGTGGATTGATAGGTTTTTCTTTCGAGGATATCTTAGCCGAAGCCAATTGTAACCAAAGAATACGAAGATGGACTGTCGTTGATTGGTGTTTGTTTGATGCTAATAATACGGATGCAATGAGTACAGACGGGGATATTTTGGTCATCATAAATGATACTAGAGACGATACATGTCTTGATTGTGATCGGTCATCTGATTTGTATGTTGCTTATAATGATGTGACACAAGATGGTTTTTATACGTATGATCAAACCATCACTCTCGATACGGATTCGAATGTAGAATTAATCAGTATCGAAGGAGATACTGAGTTTGTTATTACTGATGCAGGCTCAGATCAGCTTATTGAGTTTACAGCTAGCGCTGGAGGTTGTACTATTCTTGAATCTGATGAAAATCTTATCTGGGAATTTTCATTTATAGCATGGCGATCATCAGGGCGTCCGTTTACAGTACAGAAAAGAGGTGTGAATTTTACATTATCGGCAAGTGAAATTAATCCCGAAAATATAGAAGGTGAATTTTTATTGAGTGTAAATCTGGTGAGTTTGTGTGGAAATAGAATTAGTGATCCCAATAATTTGCTCGGAGAATTCTCCACTCTAAACTTTACTAAAATTGTAGATAGAGCAGAGGTTGCTGCTGATGAGATTCCATTATTTGCAAATCCTGTAATTGGGGATTTGAGTAAGTCAGTATTTGAGTTTTCTATCAATAATGAAGCACTGTCGACATACGCCAATGGCACCTATGGGATTCCAATAAGTTCCTTGATAGCAACTGGAAACGAATTATCAATCCATGGTGATGAATCCTCTGCGCTAAATGGAATCAGTACTCTAGATCTTGTGCTTTTACTAAGATATTTAATTGGTGAAAACGAATTAGAACCAGTTGCAGAAATAGCTGGTGATCTTGATAAGTCTGGTGATCTGACATTGACAAAAGACATCATTCTAATGAGCAATTTAATTTTAGGTAAAGAGACAGAAATACCAGGGGAAGATTTTTTCTTCATTCCGTCCACTGTGTCTCTTGATGATTTAGATCCGTTTGATTTTGAAAATTCATTTTCCAGGTATTCATTTAATGAAAATGACATCAACATGACTGATGGCATCACAGTAGATGTTTATAAATATGGAGATCTGAATAATAATTTCACGACAATTAGAAATCTAGAACCAGCGACACTAGCATATAAAAATATGGAGATGGAAGCAGGTGCTACTATTGATGTCCAATTTAAATTAAGCAGTGATCAATTGACTCAGTTCTACGGAGCACAAGCTGAGATCATTTTTGACAACGCAACTATTGAATCTTTGTCTGTTGAAGAAGGTGTGGGATTTGATTATATAGTAGATGGAGACAAACTCCGGTTTTTAGTGGCTAGTGAAACAGAGTTGGAAGAACTTGTATTTAGTGTACAGCTAGTTGCACAGACTAACGCAATATTAGAGGATATCCTTCGATTGTCAGAAGCATTCGAGACAGAATTCATAAATAGAGATTTTGCAGTCAGTCCGATAAATCTATCTGCTGAACTGACAAGTCCTACAGGAACAATAAATCATAATGAGACTATTAATGTGTACCCAAATCCTGCGCATGATGAAGTGACACTAAAGGTCTCAGAGTCATTAGTCGGAAAGCAGATGTATGTCTTCAACAGCCTTGGCCAATTAGAATACAGTCAAACCGTTAACCAAACAACGTCTACACTTGAAGCATCATCAGTGCTAAGCACTGGACTCAAGTTAATAAAGATAGGTGATGGGAAAGTAATAAGATTGTTAATAGAATAAGAGAGTAAATCATCGTTATTAGGAATTTAGGGTATCAAGAAATTGATACCCTTTTTTTCTTTACCTAAAAATAGCAACTGTCTCCAATAATTCCTTTTCATCATTATCACCTGCGACACGATAGGTAAATCGAACAGCATAAATACCAGAATTTATGTCAAGACGATTAATGTCGAAATTCCTAGCGTCTCCAGAGTAAAGTAGATTTCCCCACTTATCATATAAGTTAAGTATCTGAGACTCAATGTCACAATTGCTAAAGAGCCTAAGAAGATTATTTGAGTTATCTGCTTTTGAATTTGAAGTGATGGCATTAGGAAGATAGACATTACAGTTATCAGAAGGAACAGCGACTACTGGAGTTTGTGTTTCTGTTGAGTCGATTGGCATTTCAATCTCTTCGTCACATGTTTTACTTGAGATGTGGATGGTATCAGAAATGGTGCAATTATCGGTCTCAATCTCTAACCAATATTGACCTGTATCTTTAACAACTATGGAATTATTTACAGAACCGTCTGACCAAAAGTAATTGCCATCAATTGCCGTAGATAGAATGATGCTGTCGTTTAGACATAGTTCTAGATCATCGCCAAGATTTAAGCTGGTGTTATCGATAGCTACATTAATGGTGTCTCTTAATATGCAGCCTTCAGGCGTTTCAATTTCTAGTGTGAATTCTCCTGATTGGTTTACTTCAATAGTGTTGATGGTTTCTCCAGTGCTCCATAAATAGGATATGCCAATCGTTTGAGTTTCTAAAGTTACAGACTCTCCATCACAAATGGTTATATCGTCTCCAAGGGAAAATTGTTGAGGGCTCATAAATTCTAACATAATAGTATCCTTTAATACACAGCCTTCTTGCGTTACAACTTCTAGCCATATAGCACCTGAATTGCTCACTTCGATCGTTGAAGAAGTCTCACCGGTACTCCATAAATAATTGTCACTAACTATTTCACTGTCAATAGTAATGGAACTGCTGTTACATGTAAAGATATTAGGACCAAGATCTAAAGTGTCTATACTTGGATTCAAAATGATTGTATCTGAATAACGACACGATCCTTGAGTGATATTTACCCAATATGTGCCAGGGGAAGTAATAGTCAAACTAGGAGAAGTGGAACCGTTTTGCCAGAGGTAGGTATCCCCGACTATATTAGACTGAATTGTTACTTCTGAATTATCACATAATAAAGCATTTAATGGTGTTGATGTTTCATTGAGATTTAATGAATTCCAAGACTTTAAAGTAGAAGGCATTATAGCACTTCCAAAAACATCTGGTGGAATAAGATAACTAAATGGTTCTATATCACAAGATAAACCAATAGAGTTAGGAGAATGTATTACTCCAACATAGCGCAGATCGTTATTTTCATTTGTAAAATATAATTTTTCATCAGGTCCTTTTTCTATTTGAAAAAAGCCTTGGTCAAATTGTCTATCGATGAGTTTAACTCTGCTGTTTATTATCTGATCTTCATCAAGTACTGATATGTCATATTGAAATATCTCAGTGGCACTTGCTGTATATAATTTTTTGCCATCAGGAGAAAATTCAAAGTCGTATGCAGAAGCTACTGGTATAAAAATAGGATTTGACAAATTAATATTCGACTTATTGAATTCTAACAATTCAATCCCTCCAATGCTGATTGTCTGCTTGTTTTCATCTAAAAATCGATTACCCATAGCAACTCCTAATAATGTATTATTTGAATCGAATTTTAAGCTACCTGCAACTGAGCTCGACCCAATATCGAGAGCTTGACCATGAAAGCTGCCGATTGATTGCACAATAGGTGATTGTATTCCAGTGTTGTCAATTGGTATGAATACAAAATTTCGTGAATCAGATTCATGAGATACAAGTAACATTTCATCACAGCTTATTTGTGTTAATGTTAATCTTTCTGTTAGGTTCTCGTACAGAAGAATATTTTTCATATCCGTTCGAATGTCACCTAAACCATTGTCTAGATTTAAATCAAGAATTGAATAAAATAGGCATCATTCAAAAAATTAAATCCACCACCTTGACCGTTAGTAAATATATAATATTGCGACGCATTATTAAAGTCTTCTAAGGCGACTACTGCTTGACTACTAGATGTCCAGCCATTTAAATTTCTACCATTTGGCATAACATCAAAATTTCTATTCCAAATTCTCTCACCATTTGAATAGAAAATAAAGTTGTTATTTTGGTCATTCGCACTTATTGCATCCTCGTACCCATTGAATGTAAGGTTTGTTGAGTTAGCTATTAGTGTAGGGGGGGAATTAGAGAAGTCTAAATAATAATTAGGACTTAAATACATTCGGTTTTCTTGGCTCCAAATATCTATAAAAAGTAAAAGAAGGAAAAATGTGTAATAGTATTTCATTTTATAATCAATCAGGGTGTAAAAATACACCCTGATTTTTAATATTTGTTACTCAAAAATTACAGTCAATTACAGTTATTCACAATCGCGTCATTTAAAATATTGTAGTCGCTTGTTGTAAAGACAATACTGGTTTGAAAATTTATTCCAGTAATAGAACTAGCATTACTGTATGATAAACCTGAAGCAACGTATGCATTTCTTGTGGCAAACGCTGGGTGTCCAGATAATTCTAAATTAAGTCTTCTTAAAATTAATAAATCCAATCCTGACAATGTTGCTGTTTGTGGTGCAAAAGTTCTTACGTATGAAATAAAAGCTCTATTACATTGAGAAGGGGTTGCTTTATGAAAAGTAGTACTTGCTTGTTCATCTCGTGCAGTATCCATTCTTAAATTTAAGGCATCAACATCAATTGGTGTTTCCCAAAATTGTAGTGGAGTGATGCCATATAACTTTAATTCTTGATTCATCTCATCAATTAGTTTTTGTTTGTCCTGTTTAAGCGAGGATTCAATCTCACTCAATTCTTGCTCCGTAAGATCAGATGAATTTATGCCCATTTTGGCAAGAGAATCATTTAGTTTTGTTAACTCTTTTTCCTCCTTCTGACAAGACAGTAAAGTCATAAACATGAGTAATGCGTAAAAAAATAATTTTTTGTTCATAATATAAACATTTGTAAAATATGGTTAAAAAGAGGAGGGAAGATTTTAGCCATCTTTATGACCACAAGTCTTTTACTTGACAGTTGATTGTTGTCACCAAATGCTTATCTTTAAAGTACTTCTTTCACGGAAGTGAAGTACTGTTGGTTGCTCCGGTAACCAATGGTACTGCTTTTGCAATTTACCCTCCTTGTTATTTTTTAATAAGTAATGTTTAAAGTTCTAGGTAATGTTTAAGTTCTATTAAGTAATGTTTAAATATAGACCTATATATAGAGATTAATTTTTGATTATTCAAATTATACAAGAACTACAATGTAAGAACTAGATTAGTCACCGTTTTAAAACTATAGTCGCAAACATTTGACTTCTATTTTGAGACTATTACTGACATGTAAGTAGTAGGGGTAAAGCACATCTTTGTCGCACACTCTCCACAAGATTTCGTGCGAGTTAAACAGATATCGCTAAGAAACCTTATCTTTGCACCTTGAAATGCAATATGATCGACGCGCTTTCATCCTGAAAGATTTCATTTTAAGCCCGAAACCTTCATATATACTATCATCCAACCTTTAAAAAGCAAATCTCACATTGAGATAATAATAAACATATGACATTTAAGGAATTAGAATTAATTGACCCGATTCAACGGGTATTGAGAGAGTTAAACTACGAGAAACCAACGGACATTCAGGCGAAAGCCATCCCATTGGTATTGCAACGAAATGATATTTTAGGTAGCGCACAGACTGGTACGGGTAAGACTGCGGCCTTTGCTTTACCTATCATCCAATTGATATACAACAAAGAAATTAAGACGAACAGGCCTGTGCAGCTTAGGTCCCTCATCGTGACGCCGACTAGAGAGTTGGCTATTCAGATTGATGACAACATCAAAGATTATGGGAAGTATGCTGGTATCAAGCATGCCGTGATCTTTGGAGGTGTGAAGCAACACAAACAGGTCAAAGCATTGGAGAGAGGCGTGCACATACTTGTCGCCACGCCAGGAAGGTTATTGGACTTGATTGGACAAGGGTATATTTCGCTAGATACCATCAAGCTGTTTGTACTTGATGAGGCGGATCGAATGCTGGATATGGGATTCATCAATGACATCAGAAAACTATTGAAGTTGTTGCCGGAAAAGAAGCAATCATTGTTTTTCTCAGCAACATTACCAGATAATATTTTAAAATTGTCACAGACCATCTTGGATAACCCAAGTAAGGTGACTGCCGCAAGGGTATCTTCAGCAGCGGAAACAATTCAGCAGTATCTTTACTATACAAACAAGTCTTCCAAGAGAGCCTTGTTGCATCATATTTTGCAAGATTCATCCATTGAGCAAGTCTTGGTTTTTTCAAGAACAAAGCATGGTGCCGACCGCATCTGCAGAGATCTGAAAAAGAAGAAAATCAATGCCATGGCTATTCATGGCGACAAAGCGCAAAATCAACGTCAGAAAGCTTTATCAGCATTCAAGGAAAAGAATGTAAGAGTGTTGGTCGCTACAGATATTGCAGCTCGTGGCATTGACATCGATAAATTGAGACATGTCATCAATTTTGATGTGCCCAATGAATCAGAAACCTATGTCCACAGAATCGGCAGATCCGGTAGGGCAGGAGAAGATGGTATTGCCATCTCACTTTGTGAGCCTGAAGAAAATGCATTTGTCCGAGATATAGAGAAGTTGATTAAAAAGAAGATCACAGTCGTTAGCGATCATCCGTTTCCGCAAACAGATAAGCCGATGACTGCTGCTGAGAAAAAGGAAGCAAACAAAGAGAAGGCGCGAAAAAAGCAAGAATTTTTCGCTAATCGGAAGAAGAAAAAGATGAGGGCGGTGAGGTAGAATAACATTAATTGCATTGGGCAATGGTTTACGTTTTAGCATTGATCATATATTTCTTTCTCATTCTTGCTTTGAATTTTTCATTATCAAATGCTTGAGGGCTTCCACTATATTCACCAAGTGTATGAGACTTATTGACTTATGCAACTAAAAAGATTGCCGCATCAATGGCAATTCCTATCATTTCACATTACCTTCATCACCAGTGAAAGATATCCTGCTAATAACGCCACCATTCACACAGTTGAATACGCCTTATCCAGCGACTGCCTATCTGAAAGGGTTCTTGAACACAAAAGACATAAGTGCATACCAAGCAGACTTAGGGATTGATGTCATCAATACTATTTTCTGTAAAGAAGGACTTCAAAAAGTCTTTGCAGAAGCAAAACGACAAAACAATTTTACTGACGAAAATGTTATTCGCATCTATGCTTTGCGTCAAGCATATCTCAACACCATAGATGACGTCGTCTCTTTTTTACAAGGACACAATACTACAGTCGCTCGATTAATCTGTTCGGAACAATACTTACCGCAAGCTTCTCGATTTAATCAGATACAAGATATTGAGTGGGCCTTTGGCGCTATGGGCATTCAAGACAAGGCAAAGTATTTGGCGACTATGTATCTGGAAGATATTGCAGATTTTATTAAGGGTTGTGTGGATTCAAATTTTGGATTTAGTCGCTATGCTGAACGCTTGGGTATGAGTGCGAATTCTTTTGATGAATTGTATACAGCATTGCAAAGTGAGCAAAGTTTTGTTGATTCTTTTACGCTTCCTTTGATAGAAAGACTTGTCAACGAACATCAGCCTAAATTGGTTTGTTTTTCTGTACCATTTCCTGGTAATTTATATAGTGCATTTAGATGTGCGCAACACATAAAACAAATGAATGCCGATATCAAAATTGCGATGGGAGGCGGATTCCCAAATACAGAATTGAGGTCCATTACTGATGTAAGAGTATTTGAGTTTTTTGATTATATCACACTCGATGATGGAGAATTGCCAATTGAGATATTAATGTCTAATATTTTAAATCCCAGAAAGCAAAATCCAAATCACCATTTATACAAACGAACATTTTTATTAGAAAATAATGAAGTTGTCTATAATGATTTTTCTCTTCGTAAAGATTATCAACAAATTGATTTAGGTACGCCAGACTATAGTGACCTGCATCTCGATGCATACATTTCGGTTATTGAAATGGCGAATCCGATGCACAGCTTGTGGAGCGATGGCAGATGGAATAAATTAACAATGGCGCATGGTTGCTATTGGGGCAAATGTACTTTCTGTGATGTCTCACTTGACTACATTAAAAACTATCAACCGGTTGCTGCAAAAGTGTTGGTTGATCGCATGGAGGAGATGGTGGAACAGACTGGCGAACGAGGATTTCATTTTGTTGATGAAGCAGCTCCACCTGCTTTGATGCGGGATCTTGCAATAGAAATATTGAGGCGAGGTCTACAAGTTCGATGGTGGACGAACATTAGATTTGAAAAAAGCTTTACTGCTGATTTGTGTCGGTTGCTGCAAGCTTCTGGCTGCATTGCAGTCTCTGGTGGATTAGAAGTTGCATCCAATCGTTTACTCGAACTCATCCAAAAGGGTGTCACTGTAGAGCAAGTCGCCCGAGTAGCCAATCACTTTACTGAGTCTGGGATTATGGTGCATGCTTACTTGATGTATGCCTATCCGACGCAGACAATTCAAGAAACAGTGGATAGTCTAGAGATGGTCCGACAGCTATTTGAAATTGGTGTCGTGCAATCTGGTTTTTGGCATCAGTTTGCCATGACAGCTCATAGTCCTGTAGGTATGGATCCAGAAGCTTTTGGTGTCATAGCACATCCCCAAGACATAAGCTTTGCTGATAATGAAGTTGCCTTCACCGATAAGACAGGTATAGACCATGACAAGTTTAGTTATGGATTGAAGAAGTCATTGTACAACTACATGCATGGTGTTTGTTTTGAATTTGACTTGCAAGAATGGTTTGATTTTAAAATTCCTGAAACAACGATTAAAGCTGATTTTATTCATAGATGCATAGACCAAACAACCTTTACTGAATTGCGACCCAGTTCTCTTTTGTTGTGGACAGGGACGATAGGTCATACAAGTATTGTTGATGATAAAATGGAATTTGCCATTTATAATAAACAAGCCAGTCAATTGGTGAAAATGGATAAAGAGATAGGAGAGTGGCTTCTAAAAATACTGCCTGAGTTTACTGTACAGTTAGATTCATTGAACAACCTAAAATATTTTCAGGAACAATATGAGTTAGCGCATTCAGATTTTTTGCAATTCTGGTATGATCGGCCGATGGAGAGTGTGAAAAGGTTGGGCTTGTTGGTATTGTGATCTATTTGTTTTTTTAATGATTAGGGCTTATGTTATAATAGTTGTTTTACCAAGGGTTGCACCCTTGGCTATAGTCTAGCGCCCTTTCAGGGCTTTTATTACGCAATACCCCAAAGGGGTATCATCAATAGTGGGGGACATCGTCCCCCGCTGTTGAAATGTTTTGACGAGGAGTCCCAACGGGACGACCTTGATTAATTGCAAATTGTTTAAACTGTAGGTCGTCCCGTTGGGACTCCTAAACACAACATCACTAAGATGGGGCGATGCCCCATCTTAGTGATGTAACCCCTTTGGGGTATTTGTTTTTAGTTTACGATCGCCAATCATTTTTATAAAAGAATCAATAGCTAAATAAGCTAAATATTAATTAGCTATTAATTCTTTTTAGCCCAATACCCCAAAGGGGTATCATCAATAGTGGGGGACATCGTCCTCCGCTGTTGAAATGTTTCGAGGAGGAGTCCCAACGGGACGACCTTGATTATTAGCATTGTCTCTGATCATTAAAAAACAAATACCCCAAGTGTATTAAGATGAGATCTCACCTTATTATCCCCATAAATAGTGATTGTTAGATAATTGTAGTGCGAAAATTGTCCTGCTTCTTACTTTTTAATTATTTTAGTGTTAAAATCAATTATATGAAACTTCTATTTACAACTATTTTACTTCTCAGTTTTACCATACTCAGTGCTGTGACAACTGTAGATCCTGTAACAGGACCAAAAGTTATATTTCAAGAACAATCATCTTCTATTGATGAAGAAATGAGCGAACTTAACGACTTAAATCAGCTAATTATTGACAACAAGTACACCTATGATGAACTACGTTTGAATCATGCAGAAAGTGTAGATGCTGTAAATCTAAGTGCAGAGGAAGAAGGGATACTTGACAGTCATCCTGATAGCCCGCTTGGTGTTGGTGGTTTTTGGTGGGGTTTCGTCCTCGGATGGGTAGGCATGCTAATTGTCTATTTATCAATGGATGAAGGAGAAGGCAGAAAAGAACAAGTGAAAAATGCATTATATGGCTGTTTAATAGCTACTGCTTTCTGGGTAGTTTTATGGGTGGCCGTTATTGCTGCAGCAACTTAGTAATAAATTGAAATTCATTTGGTGGGGCATTTGTATTGCTCTAAGTTCTACTATATGTGGTGCTCAAAAGTTTTCGAATTTTGAGGCAGAGTTTTCTATTTTAGAAAAGAATACCTTGATTGACAGCTCGTATATTGTCGTTGGTAATCTTACCTATGATTTGTATGAAGATTTGGCAGTCTACTCCGTCAAATTTCCAAGTCCAGGGTATTATGAATTTAGAGATTCTGTTAGGATAATTTATGACAGCCTTCACACAGAAATAAAAAGGGATACAGTAGGTATGATGAATGAGACCTTTGTATTCAAGAAAATTTTGTCTAATCAGTTATCAGACTTTGATCTTAAATCTGCTGGTTTTACGATTAAAGACGTATCAAAACAGGAAGACTCTGTGGTGTTTGAATATGAACCTCCTGAGCATATGACATTTATAGACGATGTGTATTTGCAGAAGATTGATAATAAAATTTCAGGCATCATCTTTATAGACGAGAATGGAAAACAATTCAACAAGACGTTTTATGAAGATTATATTTATGAAAAAAATATAGCCGTACCTACTAGAATTAAAAGCCAGTACATAGGGCAAGAACAGCACGTGTTTAAAGAACTCCAGCTTAGAAATGTCAAGATTGATTGAATGAGGAATGTGAATGTGAGATACTGCTTTTTATTGATTTGTTCAGTCATGAGTATATCACTGATCGGTCAAGAGAATATCGACATTGCTTTTTTTGAACAGCAGTTATCTGTATCTAAGACGAATGCAATCAAAAGTGCGCAGACAAAAGTAATCGAAGACAAAAATGCCATTCAACAATCAGGCGTTCTACTATTTGGTATTTACAGAAATCTGATTTCTTCTCAAGATGGCAGCACTTGCGCGTTATATCCGACATGCTCAAGTTATTGTAAATCTGCCATTAAACGACATGGGATTTTAGCAGGAGGAGTGATGACTTTGGATCGATTGGCTAGGTGCCACAATTTTTCGCCAGAAAGGTACTCGATAGACATGTCAAGAAGAAAATTGGTTGATGATGTGGAAGAGAAAATTAATTAGCGATGTGGATTAAATTTGGCATTACCATATGCCTTTTTATTATCAGTTTTACAGGATTTAGTCAACAGCCAGATTCCGAATATAAAGTGGATGCTTTTGCAAATTTTCTTTACAGTTCTGAATTATATGAATTTGCAAGCGAAGAGTATGAAAGACTTCACTTTAATTATCCCGATAGTTTGCAGTACTTTAGAAGACTGTTGTCTAGTTATAAATTGGCCAATAATACAAGTGCAATAAGCCAACGCTTACAATTTACAAGCATTAAAGATCCTGAATTGCTAGGTGATTATTTCGATATACTGTTAGCCACTAAAAATACGCAAAAAGGAAAGAGCTTATATCTTGAAAATAAAAACCTATTTGAACCCTTAATACGCGATGAATTTGAATTCAAAATTGCGGTAGCCGAATATGACTGGGATGAACTAAAAGCACTAAATGCCAAAGGCACGCTAAATAATAAATATAGTAATATAGTACAGAAGGTAGAGTCTAGCAAATTCAAAAGCCCTGTGCTTGCAAGCGTCTTATCTGGATTGGTGCCAGGTGCTGGAAGATTTTATGCAAAGGATCCTAAAGATGCCCTCATTAGTATTTTATTTATTGCGACTTCAGGATTTCAGGCATACAGACGATTTAAACAAAATGGAATTAAATCAGTAGGAGGTTGGATTTTTGCAGGTGTGTCATTTGGGTTTTATATTGGAAATATTTACGGGTCAAATAGATCAGCCAGATTTTATAATCAAAGACTTAATGATCAGATTTATAATTACGCTACTCCTATTATCACAGATTACTCTAATTAAAGGCAATGCACAGGAGGTTATTCCTTCACTTGAGTTTACATCAGTCAATTATGATAATCAAAATTTTAGGGTAGCTCTAAAAGAATATTTAAGACTCTTCTACTTTGACCGAGATGGGGCCTACCCAGGTATTGAAGCCAAAATAGCATCATGTTTTTCAAAACTCAATGACCCTGAGAATGCCATCAAATATTACCAACTCTTTCTTGGAAATTCAGATGAATATTCAAAAGAAAAAGAAGACGTTTTTTATTCACTTGTTCAAGAATTGATTGCTGATCAAAGCTATAAAATTGCGTTATCCGAATTATTTCAGTGTCACCCAAAAATCATATCAGCAAATTCTGATAGATACTACTTTCACCTAGGTATGACTTATTTGTTTGATCACAATGTATTAGATGCTGATCATGCATTTCAAAAATTAAGCTATATAGCAGAAATAGAGCAAGACAGTTATGAGTCTATTCTAAATAAAATTCAAAAAACAATAAATAGAAAACATAGAAGAGCAAAAATATGGAGCGCAATTATCCCTGGAATGGGACAAGCGATTAATGATGATGTAAGAGATGGCTTAAATTCTTTTACAATAAATGGTAGTTTGGTTATTATCTTTATTCAAGTAGCAAAATCATTGACAGTGGCTGACGCTGCACTAACTGTGGTGCCTTGGTTTTTTCGGTTTTATACAGGTGGAATAAAAAATGCAGGACAGGCCAGCAAAACATTTCAATCTAAAAAATTGAAAGAACACAGTGGAACACTTATTCATTTATTGGCTGAGGCAAATAAAACATGAAAGTTGCGCTAATTGTCATATTCTCATGTATTGGGATAATCAGTTACACTCAGAACGTCGAACCCCAATTAGCAACTGAACACTTAAATTATACTATCTACTTTAAAGCTGGATTTATCTGGGTTGCAATCGGTGAAATGAGTTTAAATACCAGTGTATATAATGAACGTACCCATATCCAACTTAAAGCAAAAACGTTTAAGAAATGGAAAAGTTTACATGAAGTAGAGTTCGACATAAATGCAGTCTACAACAATCAATCTGGCTTTTCAGAATCATATCTGCGTCGCTCTATTGAAAATGGCATTTATATCAAAGATTCCATTGAATTTGATCAAACTAACTTACACGTAAAAGAAATTGTTGAAGAGAGCGGTGAGACCCGCAAAGAATATTCCATTCCCCTAAAACATAATGCTGTAGACATTCTAACATCTTTACAACTATTGAGGTCACAACTAAATGGCATTAATGTAAATGAACAATTAGCGACCAATTTATTTTACAGTAAATATGAATATGACTTTTTATATACCGTAGAGAGTATTGAATTAAAAAAAATAAAAAAAATTGGTAAGCGTGAATGTATGTTGATTAGTACAAATTCAATAGGGGGAAGATTCTTTAGTGGTAAAAGTAAATTGCAAATGTGGATGAGTACTGATGAGCTTGCAATACCGTACATGTTCGAAACTCCTTTTAAATTCGGAAAGATTCGTGTGGTAATCAATAAATAAGCTAACGAAGTTTTTTGCTGGGTATAATTATTCATTTTTACTAATACCAAGAGAAAAGGAGATCAAGGTCATTCAAATAAAACATAAATATCATATAGCCTGGAAGGAAGTCTAGGGCAGAATGAGAAGGTCATAAAAAAAAGGATGCCCCTTTACGAGACATCCTTTACTATTAAAGGTGAGAAATCTATCTTATTGGTTTCTCGGAAATCCTATTTGTGTTCCGATCACACTTGCATCAGGTTGAGAGATAACTGGGCAGTTTATAATAGCACCAGTTGCAGTCAACAGACTTGATAAAGAATTGTCAAGAGGAGCAGAATTAAGGTTTCCTCTAAAAGGAATCAATGTGCCGTCAGCCAATAGATCATTGATCATATCAAAACTTGTCAAAATTGGACGATCTTCTTCAGGAATAGTAAACTCAGTGACATGAGCATCCCACATTGGAGAATATCTTTCGTCAGAAGGATCTATTGGGAATGTATTTGTTGGGTCATTGACTTGACGCTCAGCTAAAGATGCTGTATTCAATCCTTGGAATCCAAGACCATCTCCGTTATCGAATGTTCTACCATTTGCAGTTGGGCTAAAAGGAAGCATTGAACCACCTGGGAAAACTCCAAAAGCTGGAAGGTTAGCTAATTTTGGTGCAAATACACCTAATTCGATAGCTGCAGGCGCTGGGTCAGAAGTATCAGTAACGATGTGGAAGTAGAATGGATCACCATCATGCCATCCGTCTAACAATTGCATGACAACTGTTGCTTGTCCGATACCTAAATTTGGATTGTTTAAATCATCTTCGTCTGCTTGGCTATTACCATTTGGATTAGGAATTCTATCGTGAATACCGCTTTCGTTTGCTACTATCTGTGCATTGATTACAATGTCAGTACCTGGTAAAACAACATATGAAGACCAGTCAGCAGATGCAAGAGCACCAGGAATTACTTCAGCAGGTGGGAATCCACTAAGTAGACCATCTTGCTCACTTGGTTGTAGAGATCTTGTTGGAGAAAAATCAACCCAACCTTCAAAGATAAGTCTACCATCTTCTGTCCACTGAGAGTTAGACTCTCCACCAGAGCCGATAGCGTTAGCCATTCTTGGCGCGAAAATAACACCTAGCTCTGTTGCTAGTTCTCTATCAGATGCTTCAGTAATGACATAGTAACTTTCTCTTACGCCATTAGGTGTTGTTTCCCAACCTTGGAACATAGGTAATCTTACTGTGGGGCCAGCAGGAACAACGTCTCTGTCAACTCGGTAGTCTATACCGATTACACTAGGGATAAATACATTTTGAGCAGCTGTGAATGAAAGCGCTGGATTATCAGCATCATATGGCACACCGCCATCAACACCAATACTGTTAAGTAGAAGAGATGCTGCCTGAAGAGCCGCATTTTCTGTCGGTTGTGGAGTATCTACTGTTATTGGAGTATCCACTACAGGATCATCATCAGAACAGCTTGATAAGAAGGCCAAAGCCATGAAAGCGATTAATAATAAATTTAAATTTCTCATTTTTTGAGTTTTTGTTTTTAATAAATATTCAATTTGGTTGAATGAAAAAAGTGGCAATATTCAACCGGTACCAAAATCCTTTGACTTTGGATTTATGTTGAAAGCGTTGAAGAAAAATAGCTTCGCAGCTGACAGAAATAGAACGGTAGCGAGCTTGATTTTGTTTAACTTTTTAATATGCATAGTTAAACAAAACTCATATTGTAATGTGAATATTTTAATAACGTTTGTTGTCAATTATTCCCACATTCTACAAATGTGATCCTAATGCTTAACTATTGTTCCCGTCTAGGGTAAAATTGATAAATCGAAAAATCAATAATCTTAACACAGTTTTAATGGATTATTGTGACGAAACGGGGAACTGTGGGAATAGTTAATAGCTTATTAGTGTTTCCAATTGGCTTTGTATTCATGTGGTTTGGAGCTAGTTTGATAAAAACGAAAGCCTCCAAACTCCCCAATCCGTATATTTTAACCGTAAACCTCCAACTACCAAGCCTGTAAGAATTGGCTGGTGGTAGGTAATGATGAGTGCTTTCAGGAATACACAAGCTTACGAGCCACGAATTGCTTTATCCAATTATTTACCGATGCCAAAGAGACAGATCAAATATTATATTTGACCTAATGATGTACGCGTGTGAATAATTATTTACCTTTTCAGCATAAAGGCAGAATATGCAAAACGTAAGAAAAGGAGAAGAACTCGATGAGAAGCCATTAAAGGAATTTTTGCAACAGCATGAATTGATAGTTGATTTAAATAGTCCACTAGAAGTAACACAGTTTGCTGGTGGTGCGTCTAACCTGACATACTTGCTTGGTATTGAAAATAAGGAAATGGTCCTTCGTCGTCCACCTAAAGGTGCAATAAAACGAGGTCATGACATGGGACGAGAATACAAAGTCTTGACTGGTTTGAATAATGGGTTCGATAAGGCACCCAAAGCCTATGCTTATACAGAAGATGAATCTATTATTGGTTCGTCTTTCTATGTGATGGAAAAGATAGAAGGCATCATTATAGATAATAAAGTAGCTAAAGAGCGGAATATTTCTGAAACGGAATTCCCGATTATTGCCAATAGCTGGTTGGATACACTAGTGGAATTGCATGGTTTGGATTATGACGCTTTGGGATTGTCTGATCTAGGCAAGCCAGATGGATATGTAGAAAGACAAGTAAGAAACTGGAGTAAGCAATACCTGAAAGCAAAAACAGAAGAAATACCTGAAGCGCCAAAAGTAATGGCGTGGTTAGACGAACATCAACCAACTGAATACGATCATTGCCTGATACACAATGATTATAAATATGACAATGTTGTATTTGAAGATGATAGCTGGAAAAGCATCAATGCAATTTTAGATTGGGAGATGTGTACGCTTGGTGATCCATTTATGGACTTAGGTGCTGCCGTTGCCTACTGGGTAACTTCAAGTGATAATCCAATGATACAAATGGCGTTTCCTTACCCAACAATGATGCCTGGTAATCCAAGCCGCTCTGAGGTGGTGGAACAATATGTGCAGAAAAGTGGAAGGCCGATAAAGCACTTGGTATTTTATTATGCTTTTGGTCTCTTTAAAAATGCCGTAATCGTTCAGCAGATTTATTACAGGTACTCAAAAGGGTTGACTACCAATGAACGTTTTGCAAATTTAAATATGCTGACAAAGGTATTTTGTGAATTGGCTTGGCAGGCGATACAGAATCAACGGATAGAGTAGTGGGCCGATGATGTCTTAATACTTGCTTATGGATGAAATTTTTCAAATTGCTCAAAATTCCTTCTATAAACACCATCATTATCACTGCCCACCCAAATAACTCCATCCTTATCTTCATAAATACAGATAAGCAGTACAGTTTCTTTTCCATTATGGATGTCATAATTAGACAATACCTTACCATCATATTTCCAGACGCCACCACCATAAGTAGTCATCCATAGATTACCTTTTTTATCTGTAATACCTGAGTTGAAGTAAGGTAATTTGTCTTTTATAATTCCGTCTAAATGTTCGACTGCTTTCAGTTTGTCATATCCTTTCGGTGAATCTGGATTAATCTTGTATTTACTGTAAAAATTACTTAGCCAAAAGTAACCATCATTGTCTTGAATCATAGAACGTACACCTGGGACTCGACCATCGGGTAGGGTAGTCAATTCTTTTTCATTAAACCACAAAAAAGATTTGCCATCGTATCGAAACGCGCCGGCCGTAATTGTGCCAAACCACACATTGCCATCGTTGTCTTTATCCACACCATATACCGCATAAGGGCTGTTGTTGTTTGCGTTGAAAGGGTCACCAAAAGTGTCTTTTCCAAAGGCAAGATATAAATCCTGTCCTGGTAATTTTAGTTCATAGAGATTTTCTCCATCATAGCGATACAAGTCATTTGCATCATACCCAAACCATAAATCGTTTGGCTCTATTTTCCATTCACCAACAATAGAGTTTGTCGGATGGAGTGTGGTAAACGTGTCACCATCGTACTTGCTGATGCCTTCTGTAGTTTCGAAATAAATATTATTGTGGGTATCTTCTTGAATGCCTCGGATTGCATTGCCTACCAAACCATCATCAGTTGTAAGCAAAGTCAATTGATTACCGTCGTAACGATATACTCCTCTGCCATTGCTGCCATACCAATAGTTACCTTTTGAATCTTGGAAAATTTCCCAAATTTGGTTGTCTAGTTGAAGGGCTGTATTTGTAACTTCCTGAGTGGTCTGCTGCTCTGTCGAATTAATCTGTCCCTTACAAGCCAACAGGGTGCAAATAATGTAAATAAAGAGTAGAATGGTTTTGAGATGTAATGTCATTGATGTTATTATGAAGCTATAGGCTGATTGTTTTTAAACTGAGTAAGTATAGAAGTTTCTATTTGAAAGATAGTGTTTCTATTTGATTATATCTGATTGCTTCAGTAATTAGAGGTGAAGGGGATGGCGACATTTATTGGTGCCATAGAATTACGAAAACAATTCATCGAATAAATTCGACGGTACAGCCCTCAACAATAGTTTATTTTTCTATATGCAATACGGTACCCCAAATTGTTAATTTATCTTTCTTCACGATTCTCATACCTGCTTCAGTAATGGCTGATTCCCAATTTTTTAATGATACAAAATGAAAGGCTCCAATATTAAAAAATATGAAATTCGTTATATCTCTCATTTGCTCACATAAGATTAAAGTGCCATTTTCTTTTAATACTCTTTTTGATTCTTTGAAAAACTTAATTCGTTTTTCTTGGCTCAATATTTCATGTGCTGAAGTGATCGCAAAGATGTAGTCAATGCTATCTGATTCATCATTCAGATTTGTTGGGTTTACATTCTGTTGATCTGGGTGAGGAGGGAATAGTCTATTTGATACTTCTATTGATTTTTCATCCTCATGACGAGAACCATATAGGTTATAAATTTTCAAGTTATTTGGCCCAAACATCTTTTCGAGTTTTCTTGATATGGGGTCAAAACTTGCGTGAAGAAAAATTGCTTTATCTGATTTGTTGAAATTAAAATTGCTGAATAGTTTTTCTGGTTGATATAAATCAGACTTGTCGTAAAGTTTAAAAGAGGCAAACAGTGATAATAAAATATTGATGATTATTAGGACGGATAGGGTCATTAAAAAAAAGCTGAACAGTGGAAATACAAATACCGATGCTATAAAGCCAATAATTGCAACAGTAATGCCGAGTAGGATTTTATCCTTATTGAAGAGTATGACTAATTTGGTGATTTCCATTTTGGTGCTTTATGAAGTAGTACTTAAACTTAACCACTATAATCGATAATATTTTACACTTTTACACTTTTAGCATCAAATTAAAACATCTCCTATTCCCATAAGTAGTAGTTGTTGTTTTTGATAAAATCATGCTTTAAAAATTGAATAGCATCTTCAAGATAGTAGTTATATTCAACAATCTTATACAACTGATTCTGATAGAGTATTACTATCAAACCGCCGAGGATATGCCTCCCTCATCATCGTATAAATCTGCTCAAACACATGCATCACCTGAGGCTTGGAATAATAATCACCATCATCACCATAAGGCGGCCGACATTCTTTTGCAGAAATAGTGATGGGCGCAGAGTCTAAATGAGTAAATCCTTTCTGTACTTCGACTACCTGTTGGTACATGTAAGCAGTTGTGCCACCAGGGACATCTTCGTCAAGAAAAACAATTCTGTTGGTCTTCTTTAGACTATTTAGAATCTCATGTTCGGTATCAAAGGGCATGAGTGTTTGTACATCTATCAATTCCACAGATATGCCTCTTTTTTGTAACAACTCAGTAGCTTTAGCTCCAATTGCCACACAAGCACCATAGGTGACCAACGTGACATCTGTACCAGCCTTCATGATGTCAACCTTGCCTAAAGGAACGGTGAACTCTCCTGGATTTGCTGGCAACTGTTCTTTTTTGCGATAAGCATTTAACACTTCAATAATGATGGCTGGATCGTCTCCTTTTAATAAGGTGTTGTACATACCAGCCGCTTGTGTCATGTTCCTTGGTGTGCAAATGTGTATGCCCCGCATAGAGTTTAGCAACATGGCAGTGGGCGAACCAGAATGCCAAATGCCTTCCAGTCTGTGTCCTCTCGTACGGATGATCGCTGGAGCTATCTGCTGCCCATTGCTCCGATAGCGTAGTGTGGCAAGATCATCAGCAAGTGGTGACATGGCATAGTGTATGTAATCCACATACTGGATCTCTGCTATCGGACGCATGCCTCGCATTGCCATGCCGATGGCTTGACCGACAATTGTCCATTCTCTAATGCCAGTATCAAAAATCCGATTTTCACCATATTTGGCTTGCAATCCTGCCATTGACTGGTTGACGCCTCCAATTTTACCCAAGTCTTCTCCAAAGGCATAGAGGTTGTCGTATTTTTTAAACAGGCAATCAAAATTGGCTTTCAGTATTTCAGAACCATTAACCATTGGAGAGTCATCATCATATTCAGCTTCAATAATGCCAACTTTCAACGGAGACTTTTCAGTTTCACTGTATAAATGTTTCTCGTATTTCCCTGCTAGTAAATGACTGTATCGTCGATGCCAATTTTTTAGTTTGTTTAAATGCTCTGCGTCAATATCGATCGATAGCATTAATACAGTCTCCGCGTGATTGAGTAAATCACTAATGACAGGATGATGGAATTCTTTTATGTCTTCCAAAAAGCGAATTAATTCAAATTCATCTTTTGCCTTTGGCTTTAATTCGTCGTAAATCAATTCTAATTCAGCAAGTCCTTTATTCACTTGTTTAGTGGCTTTTGACCACGCAGTTTTAATTTCGGCTTTTACTTCTTTTTGCCAAACTGATTTCTTTTCATTTAATTCTTGCTGGGTTAATTCGGTGTTGGCTATAATCCAAGATTCAAATTGTGTGTTGCAATCGTATTTTGCTTCCCAGGCTAAACGCTCTTTAGATTTATAGCGATTGTGTGATCCTGAAGTAGAATGGCCATTCGGCTGTGTACATTCTTTGATGTGGAAGACGGCAGGGTTGTTGGTGTCTCGCACTTTGTTAAACCCTTCCGTAAAAACTTGATTGAGTTCTTCGTAGTTCCAGCCACGTGCGGTATAGATATAAGCACCTTCACCTGCATCATTAATTCTGAATCCTTCGAGAATCTCTGAAATACTTTCTTTGGTGGTTTGGTGTTTCGTCGGCACAGAGATGCCATGACCATCATCATAAATGACATAGATCATAGGGACTTTCATCACGCAAGCGGCATTTAATGCTTCGAAGAATACACCTTCTGAAGTAGTCGCATCTCCGACGGTACACACACTAAGTTCATTTCCGTTCTTGGTAAATAAATCTGCCTGATGTTGATGAGGGTTTTGCTTATACCTTTGTGAAGCTAATGCTATACCAAGAGCATGAGTGACATTTCCTGCCAAAGGGGCAAGACCTGAAGCAACATTAATTGAATTGGTGTGATCAATCCATTTTCCTTCTGAATCGATAAAAGCTGTGGCGAAATGATTGTTCATTTGTCTGCCGCCAGAGAATGGATCGTTTTCTTCGTCACTGTATAAGGCAGCAAACAAATCACTGACACTACAGAGGCCAGTCGCCAACATAAACGTTTGATCTCTGTAATAGCCTGAATAATAATCGCCAGGGTTCATGGCTTTGGCCAAACAGACTTGTGCCAATTCTTTGCCGCCTCCTTCAATACCAAATTTTGCCTTGCCATTCAATACCTCTTTGCGAATGGCATTACTCGCATATCTGCTTTTCCAGCAAAATTCCAAATCTGTCAGACTTGTTTTCAGTTGGTCTGATGGGATCAATGGTTGGGTTGAGGTATTCACTGCTTTCTAGGGTTGAGATTTTAAACTGAATTGGTTTAGGTTCAGCATTTTCATAATGAGCCATTTGCTCAATATGATAAACACAAATTTAAAATAAATGTTGAATATATTCTATAAAATTTAGAAGATACTCAATTAATAGTCAATATTATTCTATTCCTTTGATTCTCAATAGATTTACCAATTGTCACCTAATGGTTAGGTGAGCATACGTATCAGAATATGAAGGATAAACAAGCAAAACGCAAACCTGGTCGGCCAAGCGAAAAGCAAGCTGTCAATACAGATAATATACTAAGATTAGCACTAAAAGCATTTGCTCGCGAGGGCTATGGAGGAGTGAGTCTCAATAGTTTGGCAAAAGAAGTCGGTGTCGCTGATTCTAATTTACACTACCACTTTGGCTCTAAAGAGGAGATGTGGAAGAGTGCCTTAAATCTTGTCGGAGGCGAAATAGTCAAAGAGTTAGAAAATCTATCTCGCTTGATCAAAGACCTTGATGGTATTCAACAAATGAAATTGTTCAATAAACAGCTTGTATATGTTTCTGCCCGTTACCCGGAATTTCAGCAGATTGTTGTGCAAGAAGTGTTTTCCAAATCTGACCGTTCGGAATGGTTGGTCAAACACCTACTAGGAAATATCTATCAATACGTGGATTCAATAAGGAAGGAAGAACAAAAGAAAGGACGAATTAAAAAAGTGCCTAATGCAAATATGACCAGCTTTGTTATTGGGTCGATCACTACTTTATTCTCACGGTCGTACCAGATGCAAACCTTGTATGGATTAGATCCATTTGATGATGAGGAGGTCGAGCGTCATGCCGAGATAATGAATGATTTATTGTTTAATGGAATGTTGATTAAGAAGGAGTAAAGGTGGTAAAGGTCTGAACATAATTTATAAGATGGAAAGATATGCAAGATTAGGTCGGAACATGATTATAAGATGGAAAGGTTTGCAAGATGAAAAATGAAGATATTAACAAGTTGACTCACAAGAATATTGGGTGTGCAATGGTGCAGAACGTCTTCAATATCACAGAATATTTAATAAGAAACTGAAGCAGAAAACATCATGATCATCATAAAATCTTACATATCCTGTTCAGACAGTTTCGGACAAGATGAAGGTCTGAACATAATTTATAAGATGGAAAGATATGCAAGATGAAAAATGAAGATATTAACAAGTTGACTCATAAGAATATTGGGTGCGCAATAAATGCTTTATTCAATTTGCGATTTCGTTTTAGTGTAATCTATTTTTGGTAAATTACTGCTTTGTATGAAACAATAAAATTCACACCGATGTATTCGAAATTACTGCTATGTCTTGTTGGTTTATTATTCTGCCTATCTGGCACAGCTCAAGATGCCAAGACTTTAGAAGGCAAATGGAACCTCAAGATTACTGAAGAAGATAAAGAAGTACCGTCATGGTTGGAAATAAAACGCTCAGGGCACAGTACCCTAGTAGGACAATTCTGCTATAAATTCGGTAGTGCGAGGCCAGTATCTGAGGTGAAAGTAGTTAATGGAACATTCAGTTTTGCTATACCTGCACAATGGGAACCTAAAGGTTTTGATATGCAAGTCCTAGGTATGTTGGATGGCAACCAATTAAAAGGAACACTCATTTATACTGATGGAAAATCTTATTCTTGGGTAGGTACTCGTGCACCAACACTTGCATACGATGCAAATCCTAGTTGGGGCAAAGAACGAAAACTGTTCAATGGTCAAAACCTATCTGGCTGGACGGCTATGGGCGAAAATCAATGGGTAGTAGAAGATGGCATTTTGAAAAGCCCAAAGTCGGGTTCAAATATTGTCACTAATGATGAGTTTAGCGATTTCAAATTGCATGTCGAATTCAAATATCCAAAAGGTGGTAACAGTGGTGTTTATCTCAGAGGTCGCTATGAAGTGCAAATAGCTGATGACCACGGTAAAGAACCATCATCAATATATTTTGGTGCCATTTATGGTCATCTCATACCCAATGAAATGGCAGCTAAACCGTCTGAGGAATGGCAATCCTATGACATTACATTAATCGGACGACGTGTAACCATTGTCGCTAATGGAAAAACAATCATCAGCGAGCAAAACATTCCTTCAATGACGGGTGGGGCATTAGACAATGATGAAGCTAGTCCTGGTCCGATTATGATACAAGGTGATCATGGACCTATTGAATTGCGCAACATTAGGATTACGCCTGTGCTGTAGATTTATTTTCAAATGAATGATCGAACTGGTGAGTTAGATAGGATTTAGATTTTGACTAGGCTTCTTAAAATAACTAAGATGGCTTGTAAGTAAACACGACATCTCCTGAAACTAAGCAGTTTTCGAAATCAATGCCATTGTATTTTCCTGTTGTTTTTGTATTGTCTTTTAAATAATATGTCTTAATGTTTATATCCAGTTGCAAAAATGGAGTAAGTCCACTTAAGTGCAATCTAATATTGAGAATGGAAGCATTGTGGATTAATTGGATGTCATCTTTATTAATTAAAATGCCGGGATCGATTGAAGAGATTTTATAGTTATCGGGATTAATATGGATGTGTATTTCCGGATTTTCTTTTTGGTTTGTTTCGAATTGGAAAATATAAGTGCCAGCAATTTTTTCGTATGTAGAATAGTAAGGGCTTTTTAATGAAATCTCCATTTTATTATTAGGGATCGTTATATCATTTTCTATTCTCTGATTTCTCAATTCTTGTGCTATATAACCTGGGACTTTTGCCTGATGAGATTTCTCAATCATTTCTTCTTTTGACATACATTTTTCTTGGATCGTTTTCACTGCGATCAATTTATTATTGATGTCGAAAGCAGAAAAAACACCTAATAGGAATTTACTTTTTGCAGGATCACCATAACCTATATATACAATGTTTTCGCCAGAAGGGACCATTTTGCCATCAAGGAAGGTTCTTGTCTGAATATGTAAGGCATCATTTCTTTTCTTTATATCACCATAATAAAGGAAGTATTTAAATGTACCATCGTCTTGAGGATACACGTAGTTATATTCTATTCGTTTCCAATCATCCTTGACAGTAACTTCTGATTTTACTATTTCTTTGTATTCTCCAAAGTGATAAGAAACATAATAGTGAGGTTGTGTTTTCTTGTCTAATAAAATGAGATTTAGTTGTTTCTTTTTTTCTTGTTCGTCTTCCAATTTTTCATGGATATAAGACACGGCGGTCTCGTATCCCAGATACTCAAATAGAATATGGTTGTATGGTTTGTTGAGTTTTATGAATGGTTTTCCGCTTGAAAGTTCTCTTTTTTTGTCGTAGATGTATTTGCCATTTAAGGAAAGACCTGATAGTGTATCCAGTTCTTTTTTCAAGCTTGATTTTTTCTGATCGTATGTTCCGAATCCAAAGATCTGACTGACCTTATTGTTGAGTATGCCTGGGTTATCAGCTTCTAGTTTATCTAGTAAATCACTCAATAAAATGTTAAAGCAAAAAGAAGTGAGTTGAATGGTATTGGCACTGATTTTCTGATTTTCCGACATATTCCTGATAGATGATATGAATTCAACTGGAATATACTATTATTTAAAAAGAATTGGAAAAAAATTAATCTTTCCTATGTTCATGCCATTTAGCTATAATCTAGATTATTATGAAACACTTACTTATTGCATCACTCATTATATGTAGTGCACAATTGGTTGGTCAAGATGTCTCCATTTTTGGTAATGTTGCAGATTCCAATGGAGATCCTCTCATTGGAGCAACTATTCTAGAAAAGGAAACAAATAATGGAACAGTGTCGGATTTCAATGGTAATTATGAATTGACAGTAGGAAGTAATTCAATTGTAAGTGTTTCTTATACAGGATATGAAATACAAGAATTAGCCGTCAATAGCTCAGGAAGATTAAATGTGATACTGAACGAGAATGCCGAACTGCTGAGTGAAGTTGTGGTTACTGGCTTTTCGGGAGTCATCGGTAGGGCTAGAAAAAGAGTGGAATCTATCCAAAACATACCAGAATCAGTGACTGCCTTAAATAGTGAAGGGATTGAAAAGGCTGGTATCAGCAATGTTTCAGACTTTGCAGAATTAGTACCAAATATGAAATTGAGCGAATCTCAAGCGCCTGGAGTGAATTTTCTAATCGTACGTGGTATACCACAAATTAGAAATGCAGATGCTCCTGTTGCTTTTGTGATTGACGGGGTAACCATACCAGACCCAGCATTGCTTAACCAAGAAGTTTTTGATCTTGCGCTTATAGAGGCAGTTAAGGGGCCACAAGGTGCTCTGTATGGAAAAAACGCCATCGGAGGCGCCATTAATATTTATTCGAAAGAGCCTACGAATAACTATAGAAATAATGTAAAGGTTGGAGTTGGTAATGGTGGTCATTTTTCTGGCCAGATTGTGTCATCTGGACCATTAGCAGAAGATAAAGCGTTTTACAGGCTGTCAGGAAAGTATCAAAATTTTAATGGCCTATTAACAAACGAATTTTTAGATGAGAGAGTTGATTTCAGTAGAGACCTCAATTTGCGAGGACAAATTTTACTCACTCCGTCAGACAAGTTTAAAGCAACTGCAACACTTCAATACATGAATACTAATGCAGGTGCCACCTACTATGCCATAAGTCCTGCAAGTATTGGAACTGGTGGACTATTAGAACCAATTGATCCAAACCCAACTGATGAGAACAGCATTATTTTTCAAGATCAAATTGGAAATGCAGATCTGGCAAATCTATTTGGAAGTTTAAATCTTCAATACAATTTAGGTGAAGTCAAATTGCAGAGTGTGACGTCTTTTAATTCTGTGGATAGGAACACCACAGGAGATCTTGATTTTACAGAAGAGCCATTTGATTTAGCCAATCCTTTTGTTGATTTTTTTGGATTAGATCAAGGAGAGTTTAATAATACAAGATCATTTAATCAAGAATTGAGGTTATCTAATACCAATAGTGCATCAAGGATTGATTGGAATTTAGGTGGGTTTTTTCAAAATGTAGAAAGAGACTTTTTTCAGTCCGATTTGACATTAAGTGATGATTTTGCCGTGACTGATAATACAATTAATTTTAATACAGTTGCATTTTTTGGTGTCTTGGATTATAAACTTACGGATAAGCTTACAGCTTCCTTTGGAGCACGATTTGACATCGATAATTTTGAACAAGAAGACCGATTGCCAATTCTGTTTGGGGAGCCAGAAGCAATCATTAATGAACGAGGTGATAATGTCTTCCAACCTAAGTTTTCATTGAGCTACCAAGTAAAAGAAAATATTTTACTTTATTATAATTATGGTTTAGGATACCGAGCAGGT
This sequence comes from uncultured Saprospiraceae bacterium, assembly GCA_937997635.1. Classification (GTDB taxonomy): domain Bacteria; phylum Bacteroidota; class Bacteroidia; order Chitinophagales; family Saprospiraceae; genus CALFUK01. Next base: position 33,252 of record CALLFA010000058.1, read on the forward strand.
GGTTTTAATCCTCAAGTCACAGATTTATATAATTTAGATTTTAGAAAAGAAACGTCGGACAATTTTGAAGTTGGCTTTAAGTCTTCTTTCTGGGGTAATCGATTTTTATTAAATGGCTCTGCTTTTTTCTCTAACTTTAAAGATCGACAACAATTTGCTATTGAGCCAGAGTTTTTTATTCCAGGGAATTTTAATTATGAAGAGAGTTCAATTTTAGGATTTGAATTTGATTCTAAAATAAGATTTTCAAAATACTTAGATGTTTTATTTAGCTACGGTTTTGTAGATTCTAAAATTGATCAAGGTGGGACTACTGGTGGTGACAATGGTAACGCTACAAACCTAAATGAATTTAATGGAAATATTACCTCTTTTGTGCCTAGAAGTAATTTCAATTTGGGACTTGCCTCAAGTTTCGATGTTGCTGCAAATGCTAGCTTGGATATAAATATAAATCTAAATGGAACTGGTAAGATTTATTGGTCCGATTTTAATGAAGACAGCAGTACGTCTGATGGATATCAATTACTTGACGCTAGAGTCACTTATAATGTCGATAAACTGAGTTTTTCACTTTGGGGTAAAAATCTTTTGAATCAGCAATATTATTTGGAGTTAGATCCATTTGGTTTTGGATGGAGAGGAAGGCCTGCAACAGTAGGCTTGACAGTAGGATACGATTTTTAATAAACAGTAAAGTCTAGAAATGTCATCATCAGAAATACAAAGCCTGGAGAAAATAGCCGAGGTGCTTATTCATGACATGTTCAACGTACAGCAAGGCGAAACTGTAGCCATTACTGTCGACAAAGGATCGTACATGGATATTGCGCAATCGCTTTTTGATAAAATCAAAGATGCTTGTGGACTTCCAATGATTATAAATATCCCAGTAGGAAGAGGCGATTCGGAAGTTGGTATGCCTGATTGGCCAGTTTCTCCATTATTGGCTGCTTTAAACAATGTAGACATATGGATAGAAATGAATTCAGTAGTTCTGTTGTATTCTACTATCTGGGAAACAGTCATGCGAGAAAATAAAAAGATGAGGTATTTAATCCTTGGCCACAGTACAGCTGATTCTTTAGAAAGAGTCTTGACAGGATATAATATCTCAGACTTAGGTAAGTTATTGAATCGTATAATGGAAATGGCGCGGTCTACAAATGTGGTTCGCGTCACAAATAAAAATGGAACTGATATTACATATCTGACAGACCCAGCACATGCATTAGATATTGACGATGGTGATTATACGAAACCTATATTCGGAACAGCCCCTGGGTACGTAAATATTGTTCCAAAGGTTGGGACAATGGAAGGCAGAATTGTATTTGACCAATTGCAAAACACAAAAATATTTGATAAAAAAGAACGTTTGACATTGACGATGAAGGAGGGTGAAATTATTGATGTTAGTGGATCTTCGGAGGTAGATCATTTTAGAAAATATTTAGAATCTTTTGATGATCCTAATATGTATAAGATTTCTCATCACATGATTGGATTAAATCCTGGTGTTAAATCATTGGTGGGTGAAATTGTAGAAGACGAAAGAGTGTGGGGTGGAAGCGATTTTGGATTTGGCTATACCAGTCCTATAGACATGCCACCTCATGGTCAAATAGCCAAATCTCATTTTGATGGCATTATTGTAGACACTACAATTTATTTTGATGATGTTAAAATTATAGAGGATGGGAATATTTGTCATCCTTCACTTGTGCCAATTGCTGAGTCATTGATGAATGGAGTCAACGCATAAACAGTGTCCGACAAAGTCCAATATACTAATTCAAAAGTTCAGAAGGAGGATTTTACAGCAGGCTGGAAAGTAGCATTAATTCTGACTAGTCTAGGCGTTTCTTTACCGATGCTGTATCTAGGTTCTGAGATGGCATTGCTCATGGGCTTTAAAAATGCTGTAATCGCTTTTATCGTTTCAACAATCATACTCACAGCTTTGTGCTTAGTAACCACATTGATTGGTACGCGATCAAGACTATCCACTTACATGATACTCCGTTTTCCATTTGGGAAGCAAGGCGCAAAATTGATAAACTTACTCATGGGAATAAGTTTGCTTGGCTGGTTCTCTGTGGCGTTGGAGTTGCTCAGTGATGCGATTAGTGAGACTTTGAAGGTGATGATCGGACTTGATGTTTCTTTGTCACTTATCATTTTAATTGGAAGTGTCTTCATTACTCTGACTACGATCTATGGAATCAGAACTCTTGAAAAATTAGCCAATATCGCTGTTCCTCTATTGCTGATTTTTTTGGTTTATGTCATTTACATTGCTTGGAGTATGCAAGATCTGACCGTTGCTAATCAACAAGCAGAACAGACTATGTCGCTGTTTGAAGGTATTTCCGCTTTAGTAGGTTCTTCAATTTTAGTACCCGTTTTAATGGCTGATTTTTCAAGGTACATTTATAGCGACAGGCAAAGTGTATTCTCGATCGTAGGTGTTGCTATAGGGACGCCACTAGTATGGATTATTGCAGCATTTCTAGCAGATAAGACAGGTGAAGTAGACATCATTATGATTATGAATAAATTTAAACTAGTCTTGCCTGCTTTTATTTTAATTTTTGTGTCTACCTGGGTCACCAATGCTACAAATCTCTATTCTGTTTCACTCACTTTTTCTACACTAACTGATGAAGGAAGTGGATATACTCGTTTGACCATTATTTCAGGTGTACTCGGAACAGCTTTAGCCTTAGCTGGCTTTTCAAATTACTTTATAGAATTTTTAAATGTTCTAGCAATTTTTGCTCCTGCCATAGCAGCTATTTATATCATTGATTTCTTTTTAATCAAAAAACAAAACTACGATCTTGAAAATATACAAGAGTGGGGGATACAAGCATTGATCAGTTGGGCGGTTGCTTCCTTATTTGCCTGCCTTGCTTATTTTGAAATTTTCACTATGACGAGTGCTTATTATATCGACGCTTTTTTGGTAGGCAGTATTTTATATTTAGGACTTCACTTTATGAAAAGAATATAATTGTATTGTACTGTCGGGTTCAATTTTTAAAAATAAAGTAAAGTTTAAAAAATTCATTTGTCGATAACTAATTACTTTTTTCAAGCCAGTGTATTATCGCCTCGGGTACGTTTTCTTGATTAATACCCAATAATATCAGTAATGTAATTTGAAAGTAACAAATTCCAGCTAAAACATAATCTGCCTTTTATTGTCTATAGCTACCATCAGGTAATACCGTTGGCATTTGATATGTCGGATTTGTTAATAAGTTGAAAATAGCAGTATCGGTTTCTTGGACTAATTCTTTTGTATTGAGTTTCCACTCATGTCCTATTTCATCAAGCCTTGTCTCTTGTCCACCCAACATTGAAGTCAATGCCCAATATAAATATTCAATAGTTTGACAGTCCGCATATTCGCAAGTCTCGTCGTCGTAGCTGTACCATGCTGTAGCTGGATACGAAGAAGGGACAGTCAAGAATTGTCCACCCCTTGCAATATCCATGGCAAGTGCTAATGCTGAATCTTGATTTTGTCCAAAAGCTTCAGGGTATGCATAGGAGTGCCCAGCATTATTAATGATATGAAGCACTTCTTCTAATGACGCATCAAATCGACCTTGCTTACCATTCGATACATAATTCGGCATTGTTTCGTCATTGCCTAGGTCTTGGCCTATTCTATTATCTGGTGGGTCAATGTCTAAGTCATTTTCCGTTTTCCACATCACTAAAAATGCTTTATTTTCCAGCATGTTATCTAATACCAATTGATTGTCTACTCTGCCATCTTCATCATTGTCAAGATACTGTGCCATGATGTTTGCAGCATGTAATAATTTTGCATTTTCTACTACGGCAACCGCGTATATGTCAATTCCAAAAACAACTACTTTTCTGTTGAAATTTGAAAATCCGGAATCATTATGAGCAATAATTGTAAAGTTTGGGTCATCACCAGGAAGTATATCAACTTCTGTTTTAGAAGAACCACAGCCTGTGGTTAGCACACCAATTATCAAAACCAAAATATAGGGTCTCATCATATGATTAGCTGTTATTCATTTGCAAAAAGAACAGGATTCAACTCTGAATTTATGACTTCACCAATTTTAACACCAGGACACCAAGTATGCCAATCATTCACTTGATTGTCATTTTCAGGCTGTTTTAAGGTCATATCTTTATCGATATAAATAACAGTCATTACTTTTCTAGTAGTTTTTGTAACATTAGCCCCGGCTCTATGAAACACCCATCCTGAATGGAAGCTAACTTCACCGATGTCAAAAGCTTCTATGATATGAGGGAGATCATTAATCTTTAGATTTTTATTAATGGCTTGTTCGCTCTCATCACTGATTGACAACTCTCGACCAAATGTAATCTTTTCACTACCAGCACTAAATTCTAATGGTCCCATTTTTAATGGTGTTTTTTGTAAGGGAATCCAAACAGTAATGGCCTTATCTGAAGACAATGGCCAATAGAATTGGTCGGCGTGCCAAGGCGTAATGCCTCCTCCAGCTTCTTTAAACAATGCTTGGTCATGATACATGCGTACACCATCAACCTGCATTAAGTCAGCGGCAAGTTTGGCTAATCGTTTACTGAAAATTAATTTTTTAATCTCCTCGTCATGAGTCCAAAGATTGAATAACTGGAGAAATGCTTTACCGTAAGTGTCTCTATCTTCTAGTGGTGTGTCAACTTTATTTAATTCAATTACTTTTTTAGAAATGACTTCATTAAAATGCTGTAAGACTTCGGGTGTTAAGACATCCTTTATCTTGATGAAGGAATGTTGGCTATAATAATCTATTTGATCTTGTTGAATTAGAAATGGGATATCGAGTACACTTAAATCCATTTTTATTTTCTTTAACTAGTTCGATGATCAATAACTTGACCAAAAAATTGTATTGAAATTGTTTGCATAAATCTCTGGCATATTTATGATTTTCATCAATATTATTTCGAAGTGATTACCTTTTTCAAATGGAGAAGTCCAATTTTTAGTTTTCATAATTGTTTTGACTTTTTGACATGACAGAGGAAAATACTCGTAACAGCCAACTCCATGTCAAAAGATAATGAATTTGAATCATTTGGAATATATGATTCTCATTTTACTAAAGTTTTACAAGAGCGTTTTCATTAGAATCTCGTAACTTTCTGTATATGAAGTCATCAATAATATTCTTCCTGTGTCTTTCCATCATGCCATTCTTGCTATCTGCTCAAAACGAAAAGCCACTCTTTAACCTTTCCAAAGATTTACTCTTAGCCCATTATGACTGTAAAACAGATGTTGATGATCTTCATAGTGTGGCGGCATTCGCTACATTGTTGTCAACAAAGCCGTATGCTGGATTAAACTTCCATGCTGTTTCAGGTGCTTATGGCATACAAAAAGGTCTCTATGTGCCACCTAATGATTTATTTGCAGCTGCCTTTGGGAGTAAATGGTCAGATGCACACAACGATTTTGATACAGCACTTGAAGAGGTGTATCAACAAGTCCATCTTACCTTAGAAAAAGGAGGTGATATATGGATTGCAGATGCTGGGCAGTCCGACTTTTCTGCAGCACTATCAAAAAAAGTAGCAGCTAATTATCCAACACTCAGAATTCAAGATCGAATAGTCCTTGTCCAACACAGCAATTGGAATCAAGATGTAACCGACCCAGATGATCTTACCTATGTTAGGACACACATCAACTACTATAAAATACCAGATGGTAATGCCTTAGACAATGGTACGCCTGGGTTCAAATCTGATGATGAAGTAAATTGGAGAATTCAGCTGACGAAAAAACAGCAACTAATTTGGCAAATGGCCATTGATATAGCCAACCAATATAATGGTGTAGATGGGAGATACTTAAATACGGCGATAGACTCGGGCGGTCTGGATTTCTCGGACTTCTCAGAAATCTGGTGGATACTTGGACTTGAGGATATCCGTGATGCTAATGGATATTTCGAATTGATAAATAACTTGAATAAAAATTAAGTTAGACATTAAGTGCTGCAAGATCTGAAGGTCATGGATGAATATTTTAGATAATCAAGTTCAGCTTCAAATTGGGTAATTAATATTTCGAGATTTGTTTTTATGCATGCTCTTCTTTTAATTTATGTACCCACATGATAGGCTGGACTAATCATTCAATTTCTTTATAAATCTTGCCTCGACATGTGTTGTTAGCCATACACCATTATCGGCCTGGTAGAATTTTACATCATTATCAACCATTTCTTCACAGTTGATAAGCAACACAATTGGCTTGCCGTGTCTTGAACCAACTTGTTTTGCGGTTGGGATGTCACTGGAAAGATGGACGTGGTTTCTATTCATTTTCAACAAACCTTCTTTTTCAATTTTATCAAGGTTCCTTATTGCTGTGCCGTGATATAAGATAGTCGGAGGTAATTTTTCTGTTAAGCCCAATTCAATATGTATAGAATGACCTTGATTTGCTCTTATACGTTTATTGTCATCAGATATGGCAAATCTCTTTTTCAAATTGTTTTCGACAACATATTCAAGTTCTTCTCTTGTGATCAGCATTTTTTGCAATAGCAATTCAATGTCGACCCAACCAAATGTATCAAGTTTTAGTCCTATTGAGTCAGGTTTGTGTCTCATAACATAACTCAACTGTTTACTTATTTCTTTTTCTCTGTTCTTTGCCATTTCCATTCAAATTACACTTTTATGCAAAACTAGCAAGATTTCAAGTCACTCAAAAGCAGGCCGTAGTTTATATTAATGCCGATATTTTAAATCTACAAATTTGAATACATACCCAGCGCACTAGAGTGTGTTCATACTTAAATCCGTTGGTATACCATTAATCGAATGTAGTCCTTAAAAAGTCTTTAATGCTATTTTCTACACTTTCGCTTATATTGTCGCTAGACACCCAAGCATGCAAATGCCCTAAATAGGCCATCCCTAGATAGTCTGCTGATTTCTCAAAAGGTATAAAGAAGCCTTCAACTTCTTCAGAATCAGATCCACATGATACACAGATCATCTGTTTGCCTCTCAACTGCCGACCAAGCCCTTTTTCTATTTGCAGACAATCAGTAATCCTGTCTAAAAAGGTTTTCATCAAACCACTCATGGAATACCAGTACACTGGTGTAACCAAGATAATGGTCTTATACTTCAATAGCTTCTTCATAAGAGGTATAAAATCATCAGTTGCATGTTTATGGTCATAGGTGAATGGGCCGATAGTTAAGGAAGTCAAATCAATTCTATCCGATGCATGCGTTTGTTGAATGGCTTCAGCAATTTTATGTGAGTTGCCATCTACTCTCGAACTGCCCATGATGATTAGTGATTTTTCCATTATTGCATTATTATATAGTCTGATTATTTAGCGCATATATTGTTGCCAATTCAAAGCCAGTCAGTGAAGATATCCCATAAGTCTTATATCCTAGTTTTTCTGAAGCTTCATCTCCGTAGAAGAAATTGAATATCAAGTTATAATCAGTTGCAGATCGATGTGTATTTAAAAATAGATCTAAGTCATTCACATTATGCTGCTTTACATTATGAGCTGTTGTCTTACATTGTTGACTTACAAAAACTTCTTGTTTGAAGAAATAGTCCAAGTCTTTTTCATCTTTATTTTTTATCCAATATATAGTCCGATAGATAGCTTCTTTAATTCGTTGTGAAATTATGCTTTCATTTAATTCCTCACTCGTAAAAAAATAGGGTGTACAGAATCCTTTATTGTATATGCCTTCAAATCGAAACTTGCTGTCAAACTCTGTTGCATGCTTTTCACTCCAAGCACCGCGAAGATCATCTGCTAAATTTATGATGACTTGGAAGGATTGATTAATAGGGTGGTAGGTGTTGATTGTCTCAATAATATGTTTTGCTTTACTTTCGGCTCCCAATTGTTGTAGCTCTTTAATTTGTAGCAAGGCATGTTCTTTTGCCATTGGATTATAACCCATGATAGGAGCTTTGAGATCATTTTTATCTGTTCCTTGTAATTTTTGCAAATAATGCTTGAATCTTTTTTCTCCTATGGGCATCTGGTAGAGATCTTCTATGAAGGACAGAATAGGGTAGACGGTAAAAGCCAAAATGTTAATTTTATGGTAATGTAAAAATAAATGTTTATTGATCTGGTAGACAAGTAACATTAGTGACAGGACAAGCCCATCACTAATGTTTTACAAAGCTGTTATTAAATTGGTGGATTGACTACTTTCTTCTTCTTTTTGACAGCTTTTTCTCTAGCCTTTATTTTCCCGTTAATGCGTTTGATCATTTGGTCAAAGTCTTTGATGACTTCATTTTGGATGCAAATAAGTTTGGCTTCTTCCAACACTTTTTTTGCTTCCTGAAAGTCCATTCTACATTCTAGAGCATTGGCCTTCACCCACAGCATTGTAGATCGGTCCATACCTTTTATCTTCATGGCATAGGAGATGATCTTAAATGCAGCATCAATGTCATTAGTCCATACTTTTAGTAAGGCCAAATATTTATAGCTATCAGGATAAGAAAGATTAGTAATTATAGCCTGATTCAAATAATGCTCTGCCAGTTCATAATCCTTCAATTGTAGCATGTACAATTTCCCCATCAAGCAATTTGCAGGGGCGTGGGCATCATCATAAGACAAAGCATAAGACAAGTATTCGATGACTTCTTTTAATTCGTAAGGATACCCGTCAACAGCTTTTAAGTAGTACTTGTCAGCAATTGTAAGTGACATGATCAACAATTTATAGTGAAGCAATTCTAATTTTTCAAAAATTACTTCTTAGTGAAATAATAGTACTCCGTAAGAGAATCGAACTCTTATCTCCCGATAGAAAGTCGGGTATACTAACCATTATACGAACGGAGCGGATTAAGAAATTGAGGAATCAAAAAAGGCATCACCCTGAACAGGAGATGCCATGCTTTTCTTTATATGTCGAATTGAAATTACATGGTCGACTCCTTGATGTTTGTCTCTTCTTTGATGACAATTTCTGTTGAGCAATAGTCTTGCTCGGCGATATGGTATTGATTAAATGTTGTCATCTGTTATGTTTTAATTCTGACGCAAACGTAAATGTTATATTTTAAAAATCAAAGAAAAATTATCATAAATATTTGAAAATCAGAAAGTTATGTTCGATTTAGGCTAGAGTGTTCTGTTCTGCCAGAAGCAGTTAATGATGGATGGTGATATGTCGATTCATTTCCTCGATATGTCAGTTTAGTGCATAAAAAAACGCCCAATTTGAATCAAATTGGACGCTTATAATTTTATTTATTTTCTATTGCTTAATAAAATAAACATAATCCGCGTCCATGGATTGGACCCAAATCTTCTGGTTTTTCTATGTTATTAAAGCAATGCATGTTTACATTTTGTACTGCAAATATAGATGTATTTGTATTTTAAGCAAGGAAAAGGGTTGTTGGCTTTTCGGTCGCTTTGCTTGTTGGGTCGACTGAGTCTTGTTGGGGCGTTCGCAGGCTCACTTGTTGGGTCGGCTGATGCCTTGTTGGGTCGTTCGCAAAGCTCACTTGTTGGGTCGGCTGACGCCTTGTTGGGGCGTTCGCGATGCTCACTTGTTGGGGCGTTCGCAGGCTCACTTGTTGGGGCGTTCGCGATGCTCACTTGTTGGGGCGTTCGCAGGCTCACTTGTTGGGTCGGCTAATGCTTTGTTGGGTCGTTCGTGATGCTCACTTGTTGGGGCGTTCGCAAGCTCACTTGTTGGGTCGGCTGACGCCTTGTTGGGTCGCTTCGCTTGTTGGAACAGCTGACGCCTTGATGGAATGGTTAATTAAAAGCTATAACAATTCATCGAATGAATTTCGATGCTACTGATTTAAAATCAAACGCATAATCAGAAGGACCATGTAACTGAAAATGATCTAATCGTTCAACAGCCTCTTCTACAGTTGGTATATTTCCAGCTTCAATTTTCCACATACAGAAATAAGCTTTACCAAATTTTTCGAACCATTCTTTGCGTCTACGCATAAAAGATAAGTGAGCACCATTAAACACAAAATTCTTTAGTGATTCGATATCTTTCCAGACGGACACATTAATGATGATTCTGACATTCTTATAGGGATCAAAGCTTGTCGCATTATCTGCTTCGTCAGTCAGCCGCCAAATAAAGCCTTCACTTTTTTCGGCCACTCCATTAACGTCATCCAGATTATCGACAAATTCTTTCATGACCGGATCGTCAATATCGACTCCTTTCATTTTGGCGATGTTGATTTGGGCGAGATGTGTGTTGATGATAATTTTTGCTTTAAGGTATGAAATATTTAGGCGGCTGACGCTTGTTGGGTCGTTCGCAAAGCTCACTTGTTGGGTTGGCTGACGCTTGTTGGGTCGTTCGCAAAGCTCACTTGTTGGGTCGGCTGACGCCTTGTTGGGTCGTTCGCAAAGCTCACTTGTTGGGTCGGCTGACGCCTTGTTGGGTTGTTCGCAAAGCTCACTTGTTGGGTCGGCTGACGCCTTGTTGGGTTGTTCGCAAAGCTCACTTGTTGGGTCGGCTGACGCCTTGTTGGGTCGTTCGCGAAGCTCACTTGTTGGGTCGGCTGACGCCTTGTTGGGTTGTTCGCAAAGCTCACTTGTTGGGTCGGCTGACGCCTTGTTAGTATGGTTTATTAGAAACTATAAAAGCTATAACAATTCATCTGAATTATCCAATCAATGAAATAAGTCGCTTAGTCGCATACTGATATCCATCCGTGCCACATCCACAAATCATACCTTCGACAACGGCAGATATAAAAGAGTGATGTCTAAATGCTTCTCTAGCATGAATGTTAGAAATATGGACTTCTATAACAGGGATGTCTACACTAGAAATAGCGTCTCGTAATGCCACAGAAGTGTGCGAATAGGCACCAGGGTTTATCACAATTCCTGATACTGATTTTCTAGCCTCTTGTATGATGTCTATCAATTCTCCTTCGTGATTACTTTGCTTCGATGTAAGGCTGAAGTTGTGCTCTTCTGCTAAAGTTCTGCACTCGGCTTCGATATCGGTTAATGTCTTATGTCCATAGACGTCTGGTTCTCTCTCGCCAAGTAGATTGAGATTAGGACCGTTAATGATTAATATCGTTTTTGCCATAATGTGAATAATCCAATGAGTAAATGCAAATATCAGTCCAGATGGTAGAAGTTACTGCGATCTTATTGCTTTTTTTCTGTATTGCTGAGGCAAGACGCCTGCATCGACACAACTTAAGTTACTGATCCAATGACTGAACTTGTTAACGGCTTAGCAACGACCTTTACTCCGCCATCAAATCTAAATACGCCTTAAGATCTTCGATTTGCTGATCACTCATTTTTTCTTTGGGATACCTAGGCATGTAAGAGGACTTTCCGTGCATAGCGAAAGTGCCATATCTGATGATTTGATAAATGGAATAACGTGAATACGTATCTGCTTTATTACTTAACCATTTAAATGTGAGAAAAGAGTCATCAAGATTAAGGTAACTGTATTTGTTATTTAAGTGACAATGTTTGCAGCTGACATCGTATACCAATTTTCCTTTTTGAGCATCTCCAAAACTTTCAGGGTTATTTTTGTCACGTGCTTTTGGTTCGATGAAATGTGCTGGTGAGCCCTTTAGATATTTGGATTCCAAAATTTGGATAGCTTCCATTTCTAGCTTTTCTCCACCAATGGCTTTTTGGATAATCGATGCTTCATTTTCATCCAAGTTGAGATCGCCAAGAGTCAATTGTATTTCCCACAGATAAGCCAATATCGATTCTACTTCCCAGTCGTGCAGCTTACGTCCTTGGGCACACTCAACAGCACACAATTGGATGGCTTCTCTAATGTTGTTTTTTGCTGGCTTTATTAAGTCGCCATATTTTTTTACATAATCTCCATTGTAAAAACTTGTTCGATTTACGGCCCCATATAAACTTGTGGCTTGTAAGAAAGGCAGTCCTTGTTTTACAACGTATTCTAATCTGGCTTCTGGATCTGAAACACTAAGATCCGGATCTTCCCGTTCAACGTTGTGACACGAAGTACACACAAAATGCTTGCTTTGTCTTTTTACCTTCTTCTGTCCTTCACCCTCAGAAAAGCCATGCTTGACTAAATCTTCTCCGATCTTTGCTGATGCTCCTTCTATTGATTCATCTACTGTATGCTCGACAGATCTATAGCCTAATTGATTAAGTGTTTGATAAAGACTTTGGCTCTTATCAAGGATAGCGACCTCGTTATCTGCTGATTGAAATAGAATCCAAGCTCCTACCAATAATAGTATTGTAATTAAACGACTCATTGTAAACGGATTATAATTACAGACTAAATAAACGTGAAATCGTAAACCCTAATCTAAATTCACCATCAGCGATATTGGATTGTGAGTATGGGATGTAATCCGTCTCACTAATCCCTCTTGTATTGGTAAAGTTCAGTTGGAAGACATGACCTCCACTCGTATTGAATTCTACACCTAGACCCAAAGCGGGATAGAAGCCATTTTCGCTCGTGCGCAATGAAGAGATAGGGAAAGTCGTATCAACGATCAAGCCTAATGACTTAGTAATCTGGGCTCTTCCCGCTAAGCCAAGCGCAGGCAGATCATTGTTGTCGTCGGCTGGCACAATATTTCTATACGTCCATGAAGCACTCGCTTGCACTGACAAACGGTCATTAAATTTTCTAGCGGCTAAAAGACCTAAATGGTAACTCCACCTGTGTATTGGGTTTTCGAAGAAATGCAATACACCTTCAGTTTCACTTTTTGGTTGAGTAGACACTGTTGTCAATCCTAATACGACCAAACTTATTGGTTGTGTTTTTGATGCCCCTTGAGTCATTAATCGGAATTTTCCAAATGTATTGATCAATTGCCTCAGTGGACCTGATCCTTTTGTTCTGTTGATACCAACCATAAAATTCTCGCGCACACCGTATTCAAAGCCAATCATGACATCTGAGGCATTTTCCAATCCGTAAAATGTTGGCCATCCTCCACCAGAACCGGCTAGATCACCAAATCTATGCCCGATACGAAAATCCAATTTCCGCGCTGGCAACATTTCTACTGAATGGGTATTGATGATCCGTCTGTCACCGAAAGTTTGATGGACAGGTTTGGATTCTTGTGCTGCTAATTCACATATTCCGAGCAATAAGAGGAAAAGACTAAGTGCATACTTCATAACTACATTGCTTCATTTAATTTTTGTAACCATTGTCGATCCAGCAGTTTAAAATGTTTAACTGTTCCGAAGATAAGGATGTTTGCCCATTTGCATAATTTGGTGGCATATCACGAACCACGATTGTCCTATCCACAAATAAATCATCGGTCAAAAAGTTGACCAACCCTCTGTAAGTTGTGTAATCCCCTGGAGCTGCAGGTCCGCCATCGTGGCAGTCAACGTAGGCACACGTTGCATCAATTATTGGCTTTACACTAGTGGTGTAGGCAATATCATCAGTACATTCGGTAGTTATTACTTCTAGTTGATCGTTTGCACATTGTGATAAACCAAATGCAGATATCAGAAAGATGGCAAATTTGAAAACTTTTTTGCTTTTCATACGATTAATTGAGAAGAAGGCAAATTTAGTTATTATAGCGGTTTGCTAGTGAATAATATTATTTTTGAAATAAGAAATATATAATATATGTATCCAATAGAACTTGTTACTCCAATGTCAAAAGAATTGACAGACTTCGGTTTTGAATCATTATCTTCTGAAGATTCGGTGATCAATACGATAGATAACATGCAAGGCACTGCTTTATTAGTAGTAAATTCTGTTTGTGGCTGTGCAGCGGCAAATGCAAGGCCTGGTGCTAGAATGGCGATCCAACACACTAAAACACCTGATAAATTATACACTGTTTTTGCTGGTGTAAATAAAGAAGCTACAGCTAAAGCTAGAGAATATCTATTGCCATATCCTCCATCATCACCATGTATTGCCCTGTTTAAAGATGGTAATCTGGTTCATATGATTGAAAGACTCAATATTGAGGGTCGTACAGCAGATATGATCTCTGAGAACCTTAAACAAGCTTTTGACCAGCACTGTTAAGCGCGTTTCTCTTCTTTTTCTTATTAGAATGTAAATTCCTGTAATTGCCTGCTTAGTGATTATTCCTAAGCATGTGTCCATATAGATAGAATACAGTTTGTTATATTACCAAACAATTGAAAACTAACATGACGACACATCAACTGCCTGGTGACACTACCTTGCCTAGTTCTGAACAAGAAATAGAAGCATTGATAAATCTGGATTCGAGAGAGCACAAGTATACTGTAGAAGATTTTTTTAGAATTCCAGATCAAGCTAACTTCAAGATATCTCCTGATGGGTCCTACATCTCATATGTTGGTCCTTATCAGCGTAGAAGAAATGTCTTTGTCAAAAACAGAAGTACTGGGGAAACGATACGAGTAACTGAAGAGCTAGAAAGAGATATTGGCGGATATACTTGGGTCAATAATCAAAGGCTTATCTACATAAAGGACAGCGGTGGCGATGAAAATTTCAAATTATTCGCTGTAGATAGAGATGGCTCTGATTTGAAAGATCTGACTCCATTTGACAAAGTAAGGATACAATTGATAGATGATCTGCCAGACCAAGAAGATCACATCATTATTGGCATGAATAAGAACAACCCGATGTTGTTTGATCCATACCGCATTAATATCAAAACAGGAGAACTAGAGCAAATTGCAGAAAATACGAATCCACAAGAACCTTTGGAAGGCTGGATGACTGACAATGATGGCAAGCTTCGCATTTGCATGAAAACCATAGAAGGGATCAATCATGCCATCATGTACCGAGACGCAGAAAATGAGCCTTTTCGTGAAGTCATACGAACAAATTTTAAAGATCAATTGGTACCAGTTCAATTTGATGCTGAAAACAGTCATGTCCTCTATGTGTTGTCCAATTTGAACAGAGATAAAACAGTACTTGTCAAATACGATATGCATGCTAGTAGAGAATCAGGTGATGTCCTGTTAAAAAATGATTCTTATGATGTCGGTGGTTTGAATTGGTCTCGAAAAAAGAAAAAGGTAACAGCTGCAAATTACACAAGTTGGAAGACTGAATTTGTATTTTTTGATGATGACTCAAAAGCACTTTACGATAAGTTGCATGACCTTTTACCAGGCAAAGAAGTCAGGATCGCAAGTAAGAATAAAGAAGAAACAATATTCATTTTACGCACATTTACTGATCGATCTTTAGGGGCTTTTTATCTCTATGATTCAACGTCGAACGAATTAGAGAAAATCATAGAAGTAAGTCCATGGCTGTCAGAAGACGATCTCTCAGAAATGAAGCCGATCAGCTATGAGTCCAGAGACGGTCTTACCATACATGGATATTTGACATTACCAAAATCATACAACAACAGCCCGATACCAATCATCATTAATCCACATGGTGGGCCTTGGGTAAGAGACAGTTGGGGCTACAATCCAGAAGTCCAGTTGCTCGCAAGTCGCGGTTATGGCGTTCTTCAAATGAATTACAGATCAAGTACAGGCTATGGCAAATCATTTTGGGAGGCAGGTTTCAAAAAGTGGGGTAAGGAAATGCAGAATGACATCACCGATGGTGTCGATTATTTAGTAAAAGAAGGCATTGCCGATGCCAATAGGGTAGCGATATATGGTGGCAGTTATGGAGGTTATGCGACATTGGCGGGCATTTGCTATACACCAGATCTATATGCTTGCGCAGTCGACTTCGTTGGTGTATCCAATCTCTTTACGTTTATGAATACCATCCCACCATACTGTAAACCATATTTAGATATGCTTCATGAGATGGTAGGTGACCCTGAAATAGATAAGCAGCACATGGAAGAGGCTTCACCAGCTTATCATGTCGATAAAATAAAAACACCTCTCTACGTTGTTCAAGGCGCCAATGACCCAAGAGTCAACATTGACGAATCCGATCAAATTGTAAAATCTTTACGCGCCCGTAATATCGACGTGCCGTATTTAGTAAAGTATGACGAAGGCCACGGATTTGCCAATGAAGAGAATAAATTTTTATTCTATAAATCTATGCTTGGTTTTATGTTTAAGTACCTACAGGATTAAGAAACATTAAGTTAGTTAGGTCGCTGTAGGCGTGGCGCCCGTTCAATAGAATTTCTTGGCCCCTTATGCTGAGGCGAGACGCCTACAGCGACACACCTTAATGTTCCTTACTGTCTTAATGGTTCAAAAGAGTATATTAATCCCATATGCTGAGACGACACACCTACAGCAACCCATCTTAACGTCCTTAATGTTCCTCTTCTTAATCCCTTAATGTTTAACCCCACTTAACATACCCTTTTCTTAATCCCTTAATGTTCAACCCCGCTCAGTCTTTCCGCCGCCCAAATCCCAAACACCTCAACATCCACTTAGGCAAGGCCTTCTCCGGATCCCGCTTCTTCAAATCAAGATACCAGTTCATCGATTTAAGAATAGGAATTTTGTGTGCTTCCACAAACTCTATCAGTGTACCATCTGGATCTTCGATATAAGAGAAATGTCCTGCTGCCTCTCCCATATCAAAGTGATTGCCACTGTCCACAGTAAACGGATGTCCAGCATGCTCACACAATGTCCGCATAGCATCCATGCCTTGTACATCAAAACACAAATGAATGAAGCCTAAGTCTCCCCACATTCTGTCTTTAAATAGTTGCTTTGGTTGGCGATCCATGGCTTGCACCAATTCCAATTCGCTACGACCAATCCATTGACTGAAGGGGCCTCGTCTTGGTTTGCTGTGCGTGATCAAACAACGTCTAAATGTTGATTCCTTTCCGTCCATTACAGTGTAATCTGGAAAAACACCAGTCTCATCATAAATAATTTGATCGTAGCCTAATACAGTCTTATAAAATGCCAAAGATCGACTCATGTCTGAAACTCCGATTGTGGTCCCGTAGACGCCGCCAGTAGTCGGAGCTTGAGACACGTACCAATCTTGTCCTTCAACAACTTCAATGAGATTGCCTTGTAAGTCTTTAAGTATTAATCGTTGCTTACCATCTGGGGCCAACACAGGATCACTTAAGCTAGGGATGTTTTCTTTTTTAAGATGTCTGGCAGTTTTTGTTACATTCTTACTCTTGATTTTCAATGCGTAAATGCCCAGATCGCCAAGTTGAATATTTGTTTTTGGAGGCTCTGGCGTACGACTGGTGTATTGCCAAATTTCTATTCCACCTCCACCTTGCATGCTCATCGCGAGTACAGCATGTCTGCTTCTTGGTTCGCCACCAGTGTATGGCAGCATCAATTCCGCAGTAGCGGCTTCATCAAAAATAGGAACGTCAATACGAAACGCTTTTCTATACCAATCCCAGGTTTTATAACAATCAGAATTACCGATACCGACTTGTTGGATGCCGCCTATGATGGGTTGCATATTACGATTGCATTACGGATTCTTGTTGATGGATGCTTGACGCTTTTTCTTTGTACACACCTTGTTTTAGCTTTTCTGCTATTTCAGCAAATGCGTCAAGTGTTTTGTCAATGTCATCAAATGTGTGTGCAGCAGTCGGAATCAATCTCAATAAAATCATCCCTTTAGGAATAACTGGATAGACGACGATAGAACAGAATATGTGAAAATTGTCTCTCATATCTTGTACTAGTACCATCGCTTCTTCTACACTTCCGTGCATATAGACAGGTGTCACACAACTGTTCGTTTCTCCGATGTCAAGACCTTTTGCTTTAAGTCCGCTTTGGAGTTTTTTGACATTAGCCCAAAGTTTGTCTTTAAAGCCTGGATTGCTTTTCATCAACTCCAATCTCTTTTGTATGCCTACGGTTATTGCCATCGGCAACGACTTAGCAAAGATTTGAGAACGGAGATTATATTTCAAATATTGAATGATGCCTTTGTCACCTGCTAAGAATGCACCGATAGAGGCAAAGGATTTAGCAAATGTTGCAAAGTACAAATCGATACCATCCTGTACACCTTGTTCTTCACCAGCTCCTGCTCCAGTTTTACCTAGTGTACCAAAACCATGAGCGTCATCGACTAAAAAACTGAAATTGTATTTTTCTTTGAGTGCGATGATTTCCTTTAATTTGCCTTGGTCACCTCTCATGCCAAATACACCTTCACTGATCACCAAGATTCCGCCATTTGTCCCTTCTATCAGATTAGTTGCTCTTTCAAGGTTTTTCTCTAGGCTTTCTATCGAGTTATGTTCATAAGCATATCGTTTGCCTAAGTGCATTCTGACTCCATCGATGATACAGGCATGACATTCATTATCGTATACGATCACATCGTGTCTGTCGACCAAAGCATCTACAGCAGACATGATTCCTTGGTAACCAAAATTCAATAAAAGACCAGCTTCTTTATCTACAAATCCAGCAAGATCAGCTTCGAGGTTGTCATGTAGATAAGTATTGCCTGACATCATGCGGGATCCCATCGGATATGCTAATCCCCATTCTGCAGCAGCATCAGCATCTGTTTTTCTGACTTCAGGATGTTCGGCCATTCCTAAATAGTTGTTGACGCTCCAACAGATGACTTCTTGATTATTGAATATCATTTTGCTTTGCAAAGGGCCGCTAAGTTTTGGGAAAATCCAATATCCTTCCGCTACTTCTGCCCATTTACCGAGTGGTCCAGGATTGTTCGCACGCTTTGAAAATAAATCCATGCTTTACGTATTAGTTAGTTAATTGCCTTGTCAGACATTAAAGATTAATAGAGAGATTTCCATGCTATGATTAGGCTAGAAGTAATTAATAGACTTCTAGATATGTGAATATCTAATTTTAATCAAGAAAATAGGGATCAAAAGAGCAAATTGTTTGATAAAACCCATATTAAATTATCGAAGGATATTCATTTTTAAATCGAATTAGTATGATTTATCCAACGGCTGAAATACCAAAAGGAGAATGGTTTGACTGATTTATTACGTAGAAGTTTTGTCTGTTGTCAAGACGAAAAACGTAGTGAATGCAGGTATTCACGAGTATTTTCAACGATGAGAACAGATGAAATATCAAGTAAGAAACGGTCAAACTATGTTCATTTTGGTATCTATACATTACTATTGAATAATGGATAGTTTTTCAGAAATTTTGCCTTCCGGCGAATGTAATTCCAAAATATAAAGACCAGTTGGTACTGCTGGTAACGGAATAGTGAAATTACCATTTCGACCATAATTTGTCAATGGCTCTGACGAAATAAGACTTCCATCAATTCGACTCAATCTGATTACGGATCGTTGTACATCAATATCTTGAACGTTTAATTGCACAACATGATTAGCTGGATTAGGAAATAATGAAAATCCAAACGTTTCTTTTAACACTTCATTGGATGAACTTCTGTCGTCAGATTCAATTATCGTAGAAGCACCATCACAGACTGTGTTTAATTGATCTGAAGACACACATGCTTCGTTAAGGTCATAGCCAACCAAATCGATTACCTCAAATGCTGTTATTGTCCAGCCGTCTTTGGGCCTTGTTAATTCAGCAACTCCATCTGTAACAAAGCTTTCAAATCTGAATCTAAGCAAAATGTTTTGCCCAATGTAATCTGACAAATCAATCGCTGTTCGGACAGTGCCATCGCTTTCTCCTGTAAATCCAAATTGATCATTTTGTTTGAAGAATACATCATCTGTAAAACCTCCAGTGATGAATTGATCACTAGTGACTGATGTCCATTCATTCCCATTGTTTGTCGAAATCTCAACATCACCTGCTGCAAAAAATAATTCTGTTTCAAAATTATGGCTAAACAACACGCTTGGTCGTTCGCCAGTGACAAAAATAGTAGAACCAAATTCTAATGCTTGATCATAAAAGGTACCCAGCTCTCCTGGGATGTTCCAGATATTACCTAGATCTGGATCAGCGATCAAATTCCAAACTTCATCTCCAGTAATGGATCGAGGAATAAAATTTTCGATAGAGTTATCCACTGATTCATTAAGTATGGATATTCTTTCTGTAGACGTTGCCAATTGATAATTAATTCGAACGACATCTAGTGGTTGTAATTCGGATACATCAAATGTGACTTCTCCTGTACTTTCGTTGAAATCTGAAGTGAATTCGTCTAGTGCGATTGGAGAAGTGCCTCCAGGGACAACATCCGACACAACCACATTCGTAAGTGCAGAAGCTGTATTGTTTTCAATGATCAGTTCTATATCAATGGGATCACCGACACGAATGACGTCTGTTGCCGTTTTTGTTATCACGAGTTGGTCCTGACAAGGCGGAGCAGTCAGAAATCCTTCCTGGTTATCTTCTCTGTCATCAGACGACCCTTGTACGGCGTCAAAACCAATGCCTCTTTTTGCAAAAACATCCCATATCATACATTGATTGTCTCCAGAAAACAACGCTTCGTCGGCTGCTAAAATAGCATCTCTACCATCAACCAATCCTGGATTGCATCGTTGTAATTTTAAACCATCAAAAACCAACTGAATGGCGCGCGAGTTTCCTGATGTTCTATCAGTCCAATCTTCGTTGTAACCATAAGTCTCTATGAATTCCCAATACATATCCCAAAGTACACTTGTCCATATTTCGCCAACTTCATGCTCTCCTCGTCTTCTACCTTCAGAAATTACGGCGCCAAATCCAGTAAAGCGTATATCATTATAAGTTTGAGTATTGACACCAAAATCAGTAGAGTAGGGTTGTCTGCGAATGCCACGGACGTTATTTAATCTATCAGTAACATAGGTGCCTATTTGTCTTGGATCTTCTCCACGATCGTTCGGCTTTTGTGTGACAACCAAGGTGAAGAAATCACTCCACCCTTCACCCATTTGTTCCTCAGAATTTAAACAATTCGAAGTGTTGCGTCCACCTGCTAATCTGGTGCTTATTCCATGACCGAATTCATGAGCTGTAATGCCATTATCAAAAGATCCAGAGACTTGAGCTGGAGTTGGTAATCTGAAAACAAACTCTAAATTGGTATCTAAGTTTTGAGCCAGAAATGTTTTCAATGTGTCGCAATCTGATTTGCGCAAAAATGCAGAAGGGATTGTGACTAAATCAGCATTCTCACCTGCACCCATGAATACGATTTCTTCATCTCTATTGCATACCAATACGGCAATTGCACCAGCATTTTGTAAGTTATTGACTTTGAAGCTAAAGTCACATTCACCTCTTTCCACCAAGGCGACATTTCCAGCAATATCGACCCCGTTGATTATTGAATCACAAGCGTTTAGTTGTGATGCACCTCCGCTGTCAATCGATATGACAACAGGTCCAGAAACAATCCTTGTTTCTTCGGGAATCCCAAATTGTGCACCCCCATGGATATATTCTTTTTCAACTGGAGAAAGTAAATTCAATTCTGTGTTGCCAGTTGCAACCCATGGAAACATAAACATTGTACCATTCTGACCATCTCTAGGAGTTGAGAAACTAGCATTGTTGGTGACAAGTTCGCCATCTTCTATTTGATTTTCTATTGCTCTGGAATTTACAAAATCACCATCAGATCCATTTCTACCGTAGTTGTTTTCTTGAAAATTTCCCGCGACTTCGTCAAAGCCGAAAAAGTAAGAAAAATCATGCATGAAGTTTGTGATGTAAAATAACTGAGTCACATCTGATTCAATATTTTCAACAGGTTCTCCTAATTTATCATGTTCAAAATTGAAATTGAGTGTCGCACCACCATCTGGTTCGTCACCTTCAGAGCGGCCACTACCTGAAGTGTTTTGGAATGCATGAGCATTGTTACCTCTTGTAATGGTGAATTCTGGACCTTCTATACCGTCAATGTCGTGCCAACCAAAAGGAGATGCTTCAGGAAGAAATGGTTCGGTCAGTAAGGATTGTTCACCTTCCAATGGATTTTCAAGTGGAATCGGGTAGACCAAGTAACTTGAACCATCAAGAGTTGATGCTTCTGCCTTTGCTTTTTTAGGAATAAAATCTATTGCGGTCTTATGATTGCATTCATCTGATTGTTGGTTAGGTGCTGAGTGAGTATGAAATTGACAAGACTTCGTTTGATTCTCCGAGTGAATGATTTCTCCAGAATGTGCGTCGACGTAGCTAACCCAAAAGTCAGGACTTCTCTTTTCGTTAATTTCAATCCGCCATGTCAATTGCAGTTTATTCTCCTCAGTAGGATAGTACATTAAAGTAGCATATAAATTGTCTTCAGAGAATGAAGTCTGCTCGAATATAAACTCGTTGGCAATTGTCGTAGGGATGTTTTTCTTTTTAATGGTTTGACCTATTTCCAAATTATGATGATCACAGTATTTCTGAATGGCAACTTCAGGAGATAAGGATGCTTTCTTTTTATTAGAGACCAAAGATTTTGCATTAGGGATAAAGTCAGAGGAAGCTAAAAGCAAAGATTTATCTTTTTTTACATTTATAACAGCCATTGCATTGTAAATAGAAATACCATCAATGCTCTGATCAACATAAATGTGCGTCACTCCACTTTGCTTAGATGTGTGATAGCTGCTGATATTAAAATTGGAAACATCATCATCAGTCAAAGACCACTTTTTCTGATTCTCCAAGAGATGCATCGCTGCTATCTTTTCGATATTTATATCTGCTTGAGAGAATAGAAGGTTAAATGATAAAACAAAAAGCAAGTAAAACGAAAATCTCATAGTAACGAATATAAGCCCATTAAGGCTAATCAACAATATTTCTACTTAGTGGAAACCCACTCGAAGTGTTTCCTTAATAACAAAAGTCTTAAGCACTGGTTTTGTACTCAATAAATGTGATGTTTTTTCAGGTGAAAATATCCCCTAAAGTTACTAAGTTCTTAGTAGTAATGAGTGATACCGACTGCTAAGGTGGTGTTAATGTCATTCCGAGAGGTAATCTTCATGACATTCCATAGAGAATACACATTGAGCTTAATTGACGCCCTTATTGTTCCCCCTCCTGAACACCCTTAATGTCCCTTACTACCTTAAGTTCAAAAGAGTTTCGTGATCCATAGCTGAGGCGAGACGCCTGCAGCAACCCTTTTCAAACCCTTAAAGTTCCCCCTCCAGAACACCCTTAATGTCCCTTAATCCCTTAATGGTTCAAAAGAGTTTCCCTTTCCTGAAAACCCCTCCTACAATGTTCCGCCTCCTGAACACCCTTAATGTCCCTTAATACCTTAATGGTTCAGAAGAGTTTCGTGATCCATAACTGAGGCGAGACGCCTACAGCCACCCATCTTAACGTCCCTATTGTTCTCCCTCCTTAATCCCTTAATGTTCCCCCGTTCCCTCTTCTTAATTCCTTAATGTTCCCCCTTGAAAACCCCTCCTATAATGTTTCCCCTCCTTAATATCCTTAATGTTTCCCCCCTTCAGTATCTTGCAGCCCTGATGGAGGATTTAAAGTATAGCATTATTTATGGACGACACTCAGTAGAAGAGCTTTTTGAAAGCCAAAAACCGATTGGTAAAGTCTTTATACACAACAGATTAACAGGTGTATTTGAAGTGAAAGTGAGAGCGTTGTGTAAAGAAAGACATATTCCATTAGTCAGGACAGAAATTGAGTATCTCAATAAATTTTCTGGCGGTAGAAATCATCAAGGAATTGTAGCTACCACTTCGCCTATAGAGTTTCAGGAGCTGGATGACATTATTCCTCATTTGTATGAGAATGATAAATCACCTCTGATTTTTATTTTAGATCACGTGAAGGATGTTCGAAATTTTGGAGCAATTGCCAGATCCGCTGAAGTATTTGGGGCAAATGCAATCATTATTCCTAGAAAAAATAGTGCTGCAATTAATGATGATGCGATAAAAACATCATCTGGTGCTTTATTGCACATTCCTGTATGTCGTGTTTCTGACCTGAAAGAAACGATTCAAAATTTACAAAACACTGGTATTCAGGTGTTTGCAAGTACATTGTTCACAGAATCACCAATATCAGAAATGGATTTTACAGGCCCTGTTGCTGTCATAATAGGCGCAGAAGGAAAGGGTGTCCAAAAGGAACTTGTCGTAGCTAGTGACCATTCTTTTAAAATTCCACAATACGGAAAGACAGATTCATTGAACGTTTCTGTTTCTGCAGGCATTATGTTATATGAAATCATAAGACAACGAGGATAAAACCAGTTGTTTAGATATAAATTGAAATAAAAATACATGACAAAGCACATTCATTCTCTTTTAAGTTTCTTTTCACTCATTATTCTGGTTCAGTTCACTGCTTGTAAATCTGCGAAGGATACAACAGAGTTAGCAACAAACGCACCATCTGCTCCAAAAGCTGAAATGCAAAAGGAATCAGGGGAAAATCTGCCTAATAATCTTCTTTGGAAAATATCTGGAAAAGAACTTACTCAGCCTTCCTATTTGTATGGGACGATTCATATAATCGGTGCAGAGGACTTCTTTTTGCCTGTGGGTACAGAATCTGCGATCAATGAATCTGACCGTGTTGTTTTCGAAATAGATATGGCTGATATGCAAGACATGTCAAAAGTCATGGGTATGATGGATAAACTCTTCATGGATGATGATTTGACAATTAAGGATTTAGTATCTCCAGAAGATTATGCATTAGTTGAGGCTCAATTTGAAAAAGCAGGGTTGCCGATCTTTTTCTTTCAAAGAATGAAGCCAATGTTTTTGACCGTTTTCACATCTGGTGATATGTCTTTAGGTGATATGCAAAGTGGAAAAATAAAGTCATATGAAACTGAATTTATGGAAATGGCTCAAAGTGGCAATAAGAAAACTGCAGGATTAGAAACCATCGATTTCCAAATTTCTATATTTGATCAAATCCCTTACAAAGAACAAGCGAATATGCTAATGGAAGGAATCAAATCAGGAGGTGCAGGAAGTGACTCTTTTAAAGAGATAGTGGAAGTATATAAAGAGCAAAATTTAAATAAAATGCTAAGCATGTCTTTATCTGATGAGGAGGGTATCGCCGAATTTGAAGACATTCTTTTAAATGAACGAAATAAAAACTGGATACCTCAGATGCAATCAATGATGACTGAGAGTCAAAACTTTTTTGCTGTGGGCGCAGCACATTTACCAGGTAAAGAAGGAGTGATTAATCTTCTTCGTGAAGCTGGATATACTGTCGAGCCATACAAATAAAAGAGCATCTGAGATTTAACTTTTAACTGCTTTTTGGGCCCTGTCGATCGTCGGCAGGGCCTTTTTTATAATGTTCATGTTTAAACTTTTTAATAATATTTGGAGAGGGAGTCTTAGGAGTTTAATCCTTATTGAGGCGGGATGCCTGCAACGACTTACCCTAATGTTGAATAATGTTGAAATATCAGCTTTTCAACCTAGCCTGCCGCGTCATAAACAATACCTCAAAAGATGTAAAGAGCACATAAACAAGAATGAAAACTGCTAAGTACCAATTGTCAGTTGGTTTCATCACATTTACATATGCCACAATCAGCAACACGGAGGATACAATCTTCAAGACGAAATTGATGACAATTAAATTATTGTATAAATACTTATTACTGGACTTCGTGAATCTTTCGCCAAATAAGAAAATGACTATGCTCAATACAGAGAATAAAACGATGGTAGACAGTGCAAATGGAATATGCTGCTGTAACATAGGTGATATCAGCATGCAGGCAACAAGGACTAAACTAATTCCTACAGTATAAATCAATAGTTTAACAAAGTGAGTTGTTTCCATGTGAAGTTTCTTGTAAATTATATGGTGTCGATTTTAGTTTGTGTCAATTCATGAATCACATCTCCTGTATGTTTAGTTTCCATTGGTTCGAACAATAAAATCCATACTTCCTCTTTCGCTACAGGTTTATGTTCTACTCCTTTCGGTACAATGATCATCTCACCTTCACGAATAGTCTCTGTGCGGTCTCTAAATTGAATCTCTAGTGTTCCTTTAATCACATGAAAAAGTTCGTCCTCATCTTTATGATCATGCCATACAAATTCGCCTTTAACTTTAGCAATTTTAACTGCTTGACCATTAAGCGAACCAATTAATCTAGGATTCCAATGATCTGTAAATGTTGCATACTTATCGTTGAGATTGATCACTTCCATACCCCTAATGTAACAATTGTCTTGTTATGACTCAAAAAAAGACTATTAAGGTATTTAAATGATTTACGTTTGGGTTTCCTTAATTTCGCGATGATGAGAAACGCGAAGTTTTGGAAAGAGCCGTTGGTACATTTTATGTTGATAGGATTGTTGCTGTTTATTTTACATTCATTCACCAACAATGATTTTGAAATGAGTGGGACAACAATCCTGATTGATGACGATGATGTTAATCGACTGATCACCCAGTACAAGCAGGTGTGGAACGAAAATCCAACTCAAGAGACAATTAAAAAACTTGTAGAAGATTATGTCAATTCTGAAATGCTGTACAATGAAGCATTAGCGATGAACCTTGATCACAATGATGAGATTATCAAACGAAGATTAAAACAGAAGTACGAATTTCTAGTTAGCGACCTTGCCACAATTCAAGATCCAGACAAAGAAGAATTAGAAAATTACTTTAGTGCGAATAAAGACAAATTTCAGTCTGAAACATTATATAGTTTTTCGCAATATTATTTTAGCCCTGATAAGAGGCAACGCCCAGATATTGATGCAAGGAAATTCATCTCTTCGAAGAGTAATAATTCTGAAACGCAACCTTCTGATTCTGATGCATCGCATTTAAAACGAACATACATCAATGTAACACCTCAAAAAATTAGATCGGAGTTTGGAAATGAATTTAGCAAAGAAATCAAAGCACTTGCCAAGCCAGGTTGGCATGGTCCCATTCAATCGGGTTATGGTTTTCATGCCATTGACCTGTTGTCTATTCAAGTAGACAGCATTAAAAATTTTGATGCAGTACAACATGAAGTTAAGACCGCTTATGATAAAGAACTCATAGACAAGTACAATAGATCGATCCAGGAAAAACTAAAAGAAAATTATACGATAAAATATGAACTAGAAAAATGGAACGATCTAGATTTATAATAAAATTAGCACTTGCACTTTATTGCATATGTATTTGTCATTTGTCTTATGGCCATGAAGTAAGACCTGTATATCTGGAAATAAAACAAGTATCAGATACTGAGTATGATGTACTGTGGAAAGTGCCAATGAATGGAGGTAGAATACTTAACATAAATCCAATATTTCCTGCTGGGTTTGAGACGGAAGTAATCAGAACAAATACACTTGGAGCATCGCAGGTACAACAAATAAAAGCGACATACACAGAACAGCTATCTGGTAAAACTATACGAATTACCAACCTTCAAAAGACCTTGGTCGACGTCATGCTAAGGCTTGAATTGAATGGACCTCTCGAATATACGTTTCTGATCCAGCCTGAAAAACCAAGCCAACTCATCCCAGTTCAACCCCAACCATTTGCAGTATTGCAATCGTACTTGATTTTAGGCGTTGAGCATATTCTCTTTGGTTATGATCATTTGCTATTTGTACTTGGTTTATTGTTACTCGTGCAGTCTCTCAAGACCTTGTTTTGGACGATTACCAGTTTTACTGTGGCGCACAGCATTACTCTAGCTCTTGCTTCATTAAATGTCATGTCGCTACCATCCACCCCAGTAGAGGCAATCATTGCCTTGAGTATAGTCTTGCTTGCAAAAGAAACAATAGATAAACGAAATGGAAAGTCGAGCATTACTCAGCAATACCCATGGCTTGTTGGTTTTCTATTCGGCTTATTGCATGGTTTTGGATTCGCTGGCGCTTTGACGGATATTGGATTCCCACAAAGACAAATCCCCATTGCCCTATTCAGTTTTAATGTAGGTGTAGAATTGGGGCAGATAATATTCACACTGGTTGTATTGTTCATTTATACCATCCTCAAAAAATCAAAGTGGAAACAATTGGATTGGACAAGACAGGTTGCTATTCCTTATGCTATAGGTGGCGTTGCATGTTTTTGGTTTATTCAAAGAGTCTTAGTTATATTGTAACATGATATTAGATAAAAAAGACCCTACTCCAGATTCAATTCGGCAGTTGGTAGCTGATTATCCTGCTGAACAACCCGTCGTCATGTTAAATATCCTTCGTTTTGTAGAGACGACAGAATCAGGCGAGAGTGGTGAAAAAGTGTACCAACGATATGGCAGCAATGCAGTAAAGCATTTAGAAAAAGCAGGTGCAAAAGTCCTGTGGGCAGGGAAAGTCATCAGTGCAGTTATTGGAGATGACAACACTAAGCCTCATCAAATTTTATTGGTAGAATATTCGTCAGTTCAAAATTTTTTAGACATGGTGATGAGTCCCGAATATCAAGCAATCACGAGTGACAGAACAATGTCATTGGAATATGGTGGCTTATATGCATGTCAGCATCTGATGAAATAAGCGTAACTACAGGCGTTTCGTTTCAGCAAAACATATGTGTCTCATCTAATCAATACATGTGAGTCTCGCCTCACCAAAACAAAAGCATCTCGTTTTAGTAAAAATAGGCATAGCCTCAATCAATCCAGCTGTTGTATTCGGTCAATCAATGCAAGTCGCGCATGCTCAGATGCAAACGCTTCTTTTTGAGCTGTATTGACACCCAAGAATCTTTCAGAAATCCATGTTGCCATGTCGACTTCTTTATGCAGCTGAAGAATAGTTTGCAATTTTGATTTCGCATTATCAACACCCAGTAAACTCTCCTCTGCTTTTAATCCCAACAAAGCAGATGCATTCAAATTGGCAATATGTTTTTGCGTGTACTCCATGACATGTTGCCAAGCATGAGTAGCCTTCGAGTGATTCCCTTGTTTAGCTTCACAATAGCCTATCATATAGTTGGCTATTCGTTCATCCACATCAAATGGTTTGCCTACACCGAGTGACTCAGGCCATTGTTTTGATTTATCTAAAACCGTCAACGCTTCTGCATATTTCTGAGATTCTATAAGATCCAATGCATGCCAATAGTGTGCGGTTTCATACAACTTCCGACCTTCAGAAGCTCCTTCGAATGGGAGTACTTGAAGACTACTCAATAGCGTCATTGATTCTTCATATTGGTTATTGCGATTGAGTAGATTTGCGAAAGCCATGCCAATGGAATAGTTTTCTGGAAATACTTTATATGCCTCTCTCGCATTTTTTAATCCGTCAGACCAGCTTCCATTTTCAATTTGATGGTCAAGTAATGTCTTCCAAGTTCTCCAATTTTCTGGTTCGGTATCTGTTGCTTTTTTGATGTTATCAATTGGATCGATTTGAAAGAGCTTATCTAAAACATGAGCTTTCGTAATGTAAAAGGAAGCACTTGGATAATTGCCGTCCAACGATTGCAAGATGCCAGCTGCTTCTGCTATTCTATTTTTTGCTAGGAGATTAAGTGCATAGTAATAGTCAGTAGTCCATCGATTTTGATGTTCTCTTAGCCACTCTAGCGCATGCAGCGTTTCTCTTCGATATGGGAAGACGAATTCTTCAAATTGCTGATTTGTCACCTTATCATTTTTTGGATCTTTTAATAGATAGGCAAGCCAAATATTAATTAAAGGATGTCTTGGAGCCACTTTCAAGATGTGAACCGCTGTTGACATTTGATTTAGATTGTAATAGTCAATGGCAAGTTCTAGGTAAGTTTGGTATGCCAATTCTGATTGATGCGATTGCGCGACATCATGCAATGATTGATCTGAGCGATTGTGGAGATATTTTTCATAATGAACAAAGTGATTAATAGGGTCAATTGCTTTGAGTTTGTCTAAAGCCTTCATAGCACCTTCTTTATCATCAGCTAATCTTGATGTTACAGCCAATACTTTCCATGCATTGACATTTTGATTGTTGAAATCAAGTGCCATTTGAGCATATTTATCAGCCTTTTCAAGCTTATTTTCTGCTAATAAGATTTCCGAAATTTGACTAAAAGCATTTGATCGAAATGCCATAGATCTTGCTGCCCAGCCAAAAGCTTCTATGGCATTCAAATTATTACCACTTGCTCTATACAAGATTGCTGCAACATAATTAGCGTGTGGATGGTAGGTATCAAGTTGTAGTGCTTCTTTAGCATGGTGCAGGCCTTCAGTATATTGACCTTGTCGGTAATAAAGTTCTGCCAGACCACACAATGCAGGAATATGTTGATCGTCTGATTCTAGTACTGACTGAAATTTTTCTTTAGCTTTTTCGTAGGATCTAAATTTCATGTCTTCCCAGCCTGATCTATAGAGAGTTTCTGTTGTTTCTGTGGGTGCTTTATCTTTCTGAAATGGTCTGTCTAAAAATAAGTCATCAGGTGCAGAAGTGTAGTGGATATCCAACTGTGGAATATGAATGCTATACGCCTGTGCACCATCCCAATCAAACGAATAGTTGTGTGCATTCATTGGCGCTAAGGAGACAGTATACTGCTGATGCTCTTTTTCATCTAGGTTAATGTGGACATCTACATCTGATTGGATAAGGGATTGTAAGTGAAGTGTAACAGCATTAGCTTTTTCATCAACATTGAGAACCGCTTTGTCAGATGCATCGGAAATGCCACCAATCTCTTTGACAGGAAACCAAACTTCCGTCCACTGATCTGTGGAGTATGGTTCGAAATTAGCTTGTGTTTGCGGATTTATATGTTCGCCAGGAGAATATTGTAAAAACTGTCGCCCTGCTTGAAATTCGATGTATTGGCCATCTTCATCTGTCAATAAATCTTCCCAAATACCGCCTGATCTCGAAAGTGCCCAGAGCCATAATTTTTGTCCTGGGATAGCTTCATATTCACCCCAATGGCCAAATCCATAGTTTGCATCATGGTAATATCCGCCAAAAAAGTCATTGTATTCGCCAACGACATGATACGATTTACTTGGACCAAAATTGTTTTGTTCGTATAAGGCTAGATTGCGTCCCATTTGATCAATAGGCCAGGGTAGAGCTTCTCCACTGTGTTTTAACAGTTCATCGCCAGGTGTGTAAAATTCAAAATCTGATCGAGCAGGTGCCGCAGCTGTCATCCAGTTATAGTAAGACTGGTTCATTGCTGTCGGGTTATACCAAACTGCTTTGGTCTCGAATGCAGCTTTACCAGGTTCTAATGAAATGGTAACTCTCCATTGTGTTCTTGACGGTAAATCAATATTGCCAACTGTGCAGCTAACACTTCCATCATCGTGTTTGTTTATCACATAATCCACAGGTGTGGCAGTTGATGGATGATGACCTATGATTCCAAAATTAAACTCAATGCCGCCTGATGTCCAAGGTCCTCGCATCGATATATTTCGAAATTTCATGACTTCATTGCGATAGATAAATTCCTCACCATTTGTTTTATCGATAGCACCCCAGACTTTGCCACCGACCTCGGGTAAGACAAAGACTTTAATGAATTCATTTTCTAATTCAATTACCTTCCAGTCTTGTTGTTTGGATTCGTGACTATAGCCTTCATATTTATGGTAAGGGTAAATTTTAGCATTATCGATTAATATAGGAATGGGATTGGGGTCGCTGAATGGATAGGTTTTTAGATGGCGAGTTGTTTCTTTTATTGTCGTACTCTGAGCACCGATCGTATTCAAACAGATGACTACAGAAAAGAATAAAATACGATGTTTTAACATGGTTTAGATGTTTGAATTTTATGCTGTTGTTGCATGTTGGATAGGCAACAATAGTATTTTGTAATAACAATTCTATTACTCAACGTTGAGCTTCCAGTCCAACATCAAGTGTTTTCTTTTGTCGATCAAACAATTCAAACATTCAAAACTCAATCCGAAATCACTGAGTTGCTCCAAAGTCATCACATGCACATCTACACTGCTTTGTGGTGCAATGTGGAGAACATCAGAATGCGACTGAAAATCGTATTCAGATTTATTCTGTAAGATGAATGAGGCATCAGAATTATTTTGAATTCTTACTATTGCTACCGAACTAGGGCCAATGTAACTCACGTTAGTGATGTCAAGACTCGCATCTACTAATGATTGCAAATGTTTTTGTTTTCCGATTAGCAACTCATTAAACCAGGTTACTGTACGACCGTCAAAGAGCGCTTGTTTTAATGACTCTTTCGTTCTTTCATTTGCAAAGACAAGTGTAATAGGTCGGTGGCCACCTTCAGCTATTTCAAATTGGTAATCCACGAGTCCATGAATATCTGAGGTGCCAATGACAGTAAGGTTATGTGTATTGGCTATTTCTAAGGCATCATCCGAATAGGTGATGTCATTGACTACTTCAAGACCATGCAGCAAATCTTTTTCTATCAGTTGCTTGTGTAATTCTGTGACAAGAACTTTACCATCCTCTTTCTGGTTTATCCAGTTTGGATGATTCCAAAATATGAAAGCACCTTGTGATCTGGCTATTTCAAATGCTCGCACAGGCTCTTCGACATCTAGTGCATTTGCGTCTGTAATGAAGATGGCGTTGGAATGTCCAGGTGGCAAGTCTCTAGTGATCTCTGCACCGTGAATGACCATCAAATCATGAGGCTTTGCCAATTCTTCAGCGATGATATAAGATCGATTCCTATCTGGATGGGGAATGTCTTCCAAATGCGGCTGGTATTCGAGATGTTCAGTTAATGAAATTGCATCAAGACCGTCTTTGATTGCCTCTTGGATACGTATATCGGGCCAGACAGATCCATCAGAAAAAACGGTGTGTATGTGTAGGTCTGCCTTTAGGGTTTGGTACCCATCCACGTCAGGAAAATTTATTTTTCTTTCTCGTTGTCCTACACAAAGTAAAGGAATGGATATAAGTAAGATGGCAACTACATTTTTCATGAAAATGGCATTAATATGAATGATAGACTCTATATGTAAGATAGTAATAATTTGTTGATTATATATTGAGCAAATGGATATAAATAAAAACGCAATATATTGATTATCAGTAATTTACGACAAAAAGATACTAATTTGTTTGTACAGGTAATTCTATGTATTACTTTAGTTGGAGTAAAAATTATAATTCATGAAACGACTATTATTACTGTGCTTTGTACTAACCGTTGGTAACCTGCTCAATGGACAAGCTTCACTTATTGTTATCACAAATAATCCAACGATTGATTTTCAAGAAGGTCTAGATCCTTGGAATGGCGATATGTGTATGTTTATAGGAGACCCATCCTCAGGAATTTTCGACTTTGATATCGTAGGATTTGATGCAGTATCTGTGACTGTTTCTTCGAGTAATGTATTAGTCGTCCCTACAAATTCTAATAACATAGACATGGATCTCAATTTTAATGGTGCAGACATTACAGGTGGCACTATTTTTTTGAACCCACAAGATGAAGGTCAGAGTACAATAAGAATTACGGCATTTGATGAAAATTGGGTAGCAGTAAACTTTTATCTCGAGCTAACAGTCAAATCCTGTAGAAACATTGAAAGAGTGACTCAACGAAATATAAATCCTTTGAGTCTTGCAACAACAAATACTTTTTCTGCTAACATGATAACAAGAACTATCAATAGTGTCGTCATTCCAAGAGGTTCAGATATTGAATTTTTTGCTGGTACTTCTGTTGAATTAAATCCAGGATTTGAAGTCGAGCGCGGCGCTGAATTTCTAGCTGATATTCGTCCATGTATTAACTGATGTAAAATCCTTTTTTCTCAATTTATCTCAGTATTCGGTGGGTTAGCTTTAAGTAACTGCAAAGTGTTGTATGACTAATTTTTCCCATTATTTCATTCGTAAAGCTTATGACAATTTGTCTTAGTTTTGCTTATAGATTCGTCTTAAGATAAACTTGCCACTAAATTTCATGTTCTATTGTTTATGAAGTTTGTTGTTTTTGTCATAGTCTTTTGTTCCTTGCTCTCCTGTGGAGATGAGCAACAGCAGTTCCTTGACAATAACATATTATCTGAATATCTGGAACTTAATCATTTTCGTGAGCTTTCTGGACTTATCGCTTGTGCAGGAGGTAAAGAAGGCGGCTTATTCAATGATCCTTCTGAGGCCAGTTCTGTTTTTTTCTATCCAATTGAAGGTGCCACAGATTTCAGATACTTTGAAACAGATAGTTTATCTGACCCTTCAGATTTTTCGCAATACAACGCTAAATTGATTGATAGCGAACCTATATTCAACGGTTATTTATGGAAGTTTAACAATCTTGATTTTGAGGGAGAACGTTATGGCGTAGTCACCTATAAAACTGAAGGCAGAATCCATGCTTGTAACCCTATTCGAATAAAAACCAATGTAAAACCAACGGAACAAAATCCAGATTTGCTTCAGGTAGTAGAAGATGGCGTAAATCCAAGATTTGATTGGGAAGATGGTGTTACTAAGGAAAATGCCATTTACTTTCAGGTCATATCGGATGAGGATAATAATCTCATCTCAGGCACTTACACCTTTGACAAAAATTTTACTTTTTACAATTTGGATAATGTGGTTCTCAATATTACAGACACTTTGACTACGCCCACATTAGTGCCAAATCAAAATTATACACTTACCATGATGGGCGTAAGCGAAGACAATTGGGTCAACCTCTTTATTGAGAAAGACTTTAAAGCTCGATAGTATGTTTACATACTGTTTTTACGTTGAGGTGAGACACCTACAACGACTTAGCTTTGTTAATCCTTTTTGTTGAGGCGAGACGCCTGCAATAACATTGCTTTGGATAATACCTTCGTTATAGCCTTAATGTTTCTTAACTCCTTAATGTTCCCCACCTCCTGACCACCTTAATGTCCCTGACCACCTTAATGTCCCTGACCACCTGACCTCCTTAATGTTTCTTAACTCCTTAATGTTTCCCAACCCCCCCACCTCCTTAACTCCTTAATGTTTCCCAATCCCCACCACCTTAATTTCTTAATGTTTCAATCAATTTTAAGTTTTCAACCCATTGTTTAACAAAATTATAATCCGCAAAGAGTTTGCTGTTAATGGCGAACATTGTACTTTATCCCTTAGTATAATTATCACAAGATTATGAATCGATTAATTACAATATCAGCGTTCTTATTTTTTGTCAGTATATCATTAGACGCTCAGACAGGCATCAAGTTTAATACTGATTTTAAGAATGCGTTTGTCAATGCAAAGAAAGAGAACAAAAAGGTGCTCATATATTTCTACACAAAAAATTGTCCTGGCTGTGATTATCTAGAAGAAGAATTTTCAAATAAATCGATAGGTGACTTGTACAACAAATCATTCTTGAGTTATAAATTTGATGCGAACACCAATGGTAAAAATGCTGCTGAATACTACAACGTATACAGTTTTCCTACGATGTTGTTTGTGGCAAGTGATGGTGATCCTGTGTACAGTATGCGAGGATATAAAGAAGGTCAGGAAATTTTTGATGGAGGGAAAATAGCAAGACGAAATGGCCGTGATATCAAAAAATTAATGGATAAAAAGTATAAGGACAACCCTAAGGACACTGATCATTTGAACAACTACATTGAATATCTCATGATAAGAGAAAATTTTGGTAAGGCTAAAAAGTTGTCTAAAGAATATTTAAATCTCAGAAACAATATTGAAGAAGCTGAATGGATGAATTTTGTTTTAGACTATGCTAGTGATCCTGAGAGTTATGCACATAAGGTTCTCTTAGAAGAGAGACAAAAATTCTATGAGCAATATGGGAAGGAAATTGTTGATCCCATTATTTTTGGAAGCATCATCTATGAAAATGCAGAAAAGCAATTTACCAGAAATGCGACTGAACAAGAACGGGCGTTTCTTAAATCAGCAGCAAGCAAAGGCTATAAACCAGATGACGAACAAGTCAGTATGTTTTATTACAATTACTTGTTCAGTAATGCAGGATTGACAGTGACGCGCATCAGTGGAAGGGATAAAGACCTGCATACCAAGTATGCTTTATTTGCCTTAGAGAATGAAATGAAAGGTGTAGACATGGAGACCTTGATTAGAACATCAGTATACCTCCTAAAGTATCACCAGAGGCAAAGTACGATGTCAAACTTGAATGACGTACTCGACAACAAACACAAACAGTCACCGCATTATGGATTGTTAGACATGCAATCTGTAGTGTTATACAGTTTGGGTCAAGAAGATTTAGCTGTAGAAAAAATACAGCAAGCTCGAGAATTAGCTGTAAGAAGTAAAATCAGAGACTACCGCCCTAGCGTGACGACCTTTAAAAAAGAAGGCATTATAAAGTGATTTAATTACTTGGCGTCAATCCAAATCGGAGAACTCCAAGCTCTTTCTACAATCTTTTCTGGTAAATCGGAAGGCACATCTAGACCTAATTTATTTGCATCATAGGTGCTCCATCGTGGCGTTTCAATTTCCAATACCCTCATATAATACATGGTATGTAATGAAGGGTCGTAGTCATGATCAGTCCAAACCGCGTTTAATTCGACATCTCCTACCGTGTTCGTGTATCTTGCGTTCTTTACATCAACAGTTGATTTGAGTGTTGCTAATGAGCCATCTGCTGCAAGTTTTCGGTCACCTGACCAAGCAACATTAATGATTTTTTCTTGAGCTTGACCACCTTTGTCAACCCATGCTTTAATGATTTGGATTCTGTCAAGATTAGCTCCTTCAGGATCTTTGACGGCCCAAACTGCAAAACTCGGGGCTCCTTTTGCTGGTTCTAAATCTCCACCCATCGGCACTGATTGACCATCAACTTTTGAAAGCCAATCATCTGTATCAAATGTGTTAGTAGACAGGTCAAAACCTCCATAAAATCGAAGCTTCATACGATTGCCGGATGTTGCAAATGTTTCTTTGCGTTCTAATGCCTCAAAGATGGCATCTCTTGAATTTGACTCCGCCCAGACTCCAGCTAATCCACCACTGCTCATGTATTTGGCACGAAGGAAAGTCCCTGGATCTGATACAATTCTTTTTTCTGGCGAACCATCTAAAACACCAAATTTTCCAAAATAAGAGGGCTCTGTAAAACCTGCACCTGAATTGTGTCCATCTGAACTACCAATGACACCAAACTTAAACGGATTTGATCCTAGTGATTCCTCAAACTGCAATCCATCTTGATAAGCTTGTCTGACATAACTGCCTTTAGGTTTGCTAGGAGGTGATACTGTTGTTGAAAATGTGTACGAGAATAACTCAAAATCAGCAAACTCATCATTCGGTGCTAAGACGGGATGTGACATCGATTGTCCCTTTATCTGGACAACTTCATTGATGGGTTCATTACGCATTCGTTGATCAGCGTAGTCCTTTGTGATTGGCTTTCCATCAAAGGTTGTCGTCTGATACATGAATCCATCGCTCATATTACCGTTGTGTGGAATTGCCATAACGGATATGCCCATTTGTCTTTCTTTATCCATCCAATCCCACAAGTCTTCTGGGTTTTGAGAGTCTAATGATGAAAATGGCAGATCAGAAATTTTATCCGTGTTTTTATAGATAACGTTTCGGTGTAAGTTTCTTGCAAAGGCTACTTCTCCTAATGAATCTCCAGGCGAACTCGTAAATTCATATCCTGCAAAGGTTGTAAATGTACCTGGATCATTGTGCCTGTCTGCTGCTTCAATTATTTCATCCCAAGTAGATTTTCTTATGCCTCCTTCAGATAAAACTTCTATTGGATTATTATTTGCTAGTGATGCACCAATAATACCAAATGCTCTCAAAGAAGTAGCTCTTTCTTTACTTCTTATTTGTTCAGCCAATGGAATGTCATACAAAGGATTTTCAACATTCAGCATTTGTTTCATAACGCCCATATACTCACTGTGATCAGTAACGGCCATGAAATCAAGTGGTCTATCAATTTGTATTTTATCTAGGACAAAATGATCGATCGGTTTGCCTTTTCCAAACGAATAAGCATCGTCAGGGTTTGTTCTGACATTATAAATAAACGCATCAAAAGACCAACTGGTGTGGACGTGGAGGTCGCCAAAGTATGCACTTTTTTCTCCAGGTTCAATAACAGGACTACTGTTTTTACTGGCGCTTTTTAAAGGTGAAGGCGTATCACCTGATGGAGATTGGCAACTCATTAAACATAAAACAAAACCAAGAAAGAAAAGAGATGAGGACAGTTTCATATGTAGACGCTTTACTGAAGTAGGAAGATAGAGAATTCAATATGAGTTACGGTTAACCTAAGTTTATTTTCGCTTAGATAATAGAGTTATTAAAGTCAAAGAGGACTTTTAGTTTTGTATGAGAGATATCTGCATGACAAGCTTAATGCCTCGTACTCACCATTCACATACTATTTTGCCTAAAGACTTCCGAGACTCAAGTTCTTGATGTGCTATTGCAATATCCGTTGCACTAAATACCTGATGCACATGTGGTTTGATGACACCTTTTTGCCAATAATCTACCACACCATCGAGACATTTTTTAAAAATATGCGGTCGATTATCTGCCACGCGCAGCATGTTTACACCAATCAATGATTTGGAAGCCAAAAGCAATTGAATGGGAGAGAAGATGCCAAATCCAGATGCCAGTGCCAGCGTCGTCAGGATGTTTGCTTTGCCATTCTTTAATTGGCTAGCAGCACCAATATAGACAAGTCGTCCTGTAGGAGATAGTAATTTGTACGCTTGCTTAAATGCTTTACCACCGATGCTGTCAAAGACAACGTCCAAACCTTTATCGGTGCCAAGAGATTGCTTGATTGTCTTACTAAAATCCACAGTGGTATAATCGATAGGCACATCTACACCCAACTGTTTTAGAAAATCTTGCTTTTTTGTAGACGCTGTGCCATACACATGACAGCCTTTATGCTTTGCGATTTGGACCTGGATAGATCCCACACCACCAGCTGCTGCTTGAATGAGCACATTGTCCCCTTCATGCAAATGGACACACTCATCTGTGCAGTAGTAAGCTGTGCAACCTTGTGTACTTAAAGCTGTAGCAGTAGGGAAATCTAATGCTTCTGGGATAACAGCTACGCCTTCTTGCATGGTGCAAGCATATTCTGCATAACCACCAAATCGGGTAAGTGCCGTGACTCTGTCTCCAACTTTACAGGAAGTTACGGACGATCCAATTGCGTGCACAAATCCAGCAACATCATATCCTATAACAGAAGGGAGCGGAGGAGCATCTTGATACAACCCTTTTCGTGCCAATACATCAGCGAAATTCAAGCCGAAACAGTTGACTTTTATACAGACCTCATTCTCATCTGGAATTGGTATCGGTAATTCTCTAAATTCAAATGCTTTTTCAGCGTGACCAGTTTTGACAATATGGATTGCTTTCATGTATGATTGTATGAAGCATTAAAATTACAGATAACATTTTCTAATTTGGCTTTTTATGATGGAATTAGCAGAAGCGATAAGTTTCAATAGCACTATTTTTTCTTCAGCACTGCTGAGGCGAGGACGACTACAGGAAGCAAAGTACTGATGCGAGGACGCCTACAGCGACACTAAGTTTTAATAAGGTAGCTGTCGTAATCGATCATACTTTGTCTTATAATCTCTTTGGCAACTGAAGAGTCTTGAAAATCTTCGATAGCGACAGTTTTGTTTTCTAACTTTTTATAGTCTTCAAAAAAATTCTTTAGTTCATCAATGAAATGATCATGTACCTGAGCTATTTCGTCAAAGTGATTCACACCCATATCGTTTTCAGCTACAGCAATAATCTTATCATCCATCTCACCATTGTCTACCATTCTCATGACTCCAATAACTTTGGCAGAAACAAGACACATCGGTACGATTGCTATCTGTGACAACACAAGAATATCCAATGGATCTTTATCGTCGCAATAGGTTCTAGGTATAAATCCATAATTGGCAGGATAATACATCGATGAATAAATGACTCTATCCATTAGTAACATGCCTGATTTCTTATCTAACTCATATTTAGCTCTTGTGTTCTTGGGGATTTCTACAATTGCATTCACTATATCTGGTGCATGACTGCCTATTTCTACCTTATGCCACGGGTTCTGCATGTCTATTGTCATTGTTAGTCTTTTTAAAATTTTTGTGTCAGTTAATTTAATTGTAGATGCTAATTATCCAACTGAATGAATCTAAGATGTGACTGGTGCAAAAGTATATAAAATATAACTGCAACGCTTGACCAATAGTCGTATCGTTTGGCCATTTTTCCTGAAGCAAGACTTGCACTTGCCACTTGAACTTGAACCCCTGTGATCTGCATTGAACTTGACATTTGCACGTGGCCTCAACTTCACATATGAGTGGTATATTGCAGTAGAATCACAGATGACATGTTTAGACAGTCTGTTTATTTTTAATATATACCAAAAGGAGAATGGTTTGACTGATTTATTAGGTAGAAGTTTTGTCTGTTTTCAAGACGAAAAACGCAGTGAATGCAGGTATTCATGAGTATTTTCAACGATGAGAACAGATAAAAGATCTAGTAGGAAACGGTCAAACTATTTTCATTTTGGTATAATAGTCGAAAGAAAAGATATACTATGGACAAATTAAAGTTGGGTCTAATTGGTCTAGGAAGAATGGGGCAGAAATATGCAGAGATCATTGATAGCTCTGTCAAAAATGCGTCTCTTCTCGCGGTTTGTAGTATCCATGATAAAGAACTGGATTTTGCTAAATATAAACTAGATGTCCCTTATACATTTAGAAATCATAAGCAATTATTAGAGTTGAATGAGTTGGATGCTGTGATGGTACTGAGTTCTACTGTTGAGCATGCTAGGCATATGACTGATGCACTGAATGCTGGCTTTCATGTGTTTTGTGAGAAACCCTTGGCATTGAGTGTCGAAGATTGTAAAAAGGTGATTCAAGTAGCTGATTCAAAACCCAGTCAATTAGCCATTGTTGGCTTCAACCGGCGATTTGACAAAAGTTATGCATATGCAAAACAAAAAATAGCGGAAGGGCTCATTGGAAAACCATTTTTAGTGCGTTCACAAACAGTGGACAAAGACTCACAGGTTGGTTTTCAACAAAACTATGTTCAGAAGAGTGGGGGGATATTTATGGATTACAATGCGCATGATATTGACTTGGCACGTTGGTATTTGGATTCAGAATTTCATTCAGTGTACGCACTTGGAGGTTCGTATAAACATCAAGTATTTGAGCAAATGAATGACGCGGATAATGTGCTTACAGTCGGGAGAATGAGGAATAACGCGATGGTCCAAATCATTGCATCTAGAACTGCAGCTCATGGACACGATACTTACTGTGAAATAACAGGAACAGAAGGTGTTTTGC
This sequence comes from uncultured Saprospiraceae bacterium, assembly GCA_937997635.1. Taxonomy (GTDB): domain Bacteria; phylum Bacteroidota; class Bacteroidia; order Chitinophagales; family Saprospiraceae; genus CALFUK01. Next base: position 74,510 of record CALLFA010000058.1, read on the forward strand.
GAATAGGCCGTCCTGCAGGAAAAAACTTAGTTGAGATTTATGATAAGAATGGTGCCAGACGTGAAATAGTAGACACCTTCTTGGAGAGATTTGAGGAGTCTTTCGTACACCAAACTCAAAGTTTTGTCGACCATGTCATCAAAGGAAAAAAGATGTCAGTAACGTTGAAAGATGCTCTTGAAGCAACAAGAGTAGGCGTGGCAATGACGAAATCTTTTATGTTAAAAAAAGAAATCGTCATTGACCGTTGACCTTCTCAATCATTTATGTTTTTAAATCCTATCGGTTTGGATTTCGAGATCTCTTTGTTTAATGCATTGAGTTGCAAATATCATGAATAGTAAGCCTAAACAAATGAGACCCCATTGTCCCATAGTAGGCACATCTCCTGCATCATCTAACATTTCGTCTATTGGCTCTGGTTCTTGTTCCTCTGCAACTTGCTCAACATTTTGATTTACAGGTTGGCAAAATGTTGTTGTACAAACACTCCTGTAAACGTCAGTATGTACGTCATCAACAAATGCTGACCAAACAACAACTTCTTCATTGCAGCTGATCAACAATTCTTGACCAAACAGATTCATGTCTTCAGCTATGATTTCAGATGCACCAGTTGTGAAATTTATGATGTGAATATCATCAAAAGGATCTTGCCAAACAAACGTATTGCCTGTCTCACTTACACTAGAACCTAGGAAAACAGGATCGGAAGTGGATAGCTGATAACTCGCTACTTCTCGAATGTTGCCGTCAACAGAGACATACACAGTCGCTTGTTGAGCATCTGCATCAAAATTAGTCCATCCTATTGTGCTGCCATCCAGACTTAATGTTGGGTTCGAATGTACACCAGGCATATCCAAAGTTACCTGCTGGATGTTACCGTCAGCATAGCTAAATATCTGGTCTTCACCGTCACTATCTTGACCAACCCATACAATGACGCTTCCATCACTACTCATGATTTGGTCAACATTTTTGGTGCTCGAACTTGACCCAGAAATGTTAGAAACTGCTCCGTTTTGGTATTTGTAAATCTGATAAGTTTGGCTGCTTACTTCAAATCCTTCCCATGTTACGACATTGCAATCTTCACTGATTTGTGGAGCAGAGTTTCTGATTGATTGGTCATTAGAAATTCTGATTGTACTCGTACCGTCATTCAGAAATACATGATCAATACCATTTATAAAACCAGACCAAACGATAACAGAGCCATCTGCACAAACTTGCGCGGTCTCATTGTTTTCAGAAGTTCCTTCTGATGTTATTGAAGAGACTAATGTTTGTGGACCTCCATCGACTGACTTATATATATCTTGGGAAACCAGATTAAAATCCTCATCAATGGTAAATCCAGCCCAAACAATTGTCGAACCATCAGAACTAAGTTGAGGTCTTGTATTAACAACTGTTTCTGTAGAGACTAATCGGACTTCACCTCCACAATCGGCATGATATATTAGATTGGATGTACCGTCGCTACCTCGCCACACAATTTGTCTGCCGTCGCAAGAAATAGACGGGTTAATGTTTCTCAAACTGACATCATTTTCTACCTCAAGAACTTCGAGATCATTACAAAGCGATTGTGCAAATACAGGGCTGACTGCAAATAGGCTAAAAATAAAAGTTGTTAATAAAGTTGATTCAATAATACGTATTCTCATAGCTTGATTGGCTTTAATCTCAGTGAATTCAAATTAAAATTTCACAAAATCTGTACACCGTCAGTAATGACTTGTATCATTAAAGACGTTATTAGGCTGAATACTCCCCAAATATGCAACAAATTACTTTGTTTGTCAAGCATTTACGCATAGGGAAAACCTCTAATTGTGTTAAAAATGTCGTTTAGGGTATTTTGGGACTCTTTTTAATAAGAAATTGGCCTTCAATAGCTTATATATTCAATATTATTTTAATACGACTTACCTGTGAAAGGACTGATTTTTCCGATTGGATTCCCACAAATTCTTCTCCAGGTGATGATTTGACCTATATGATGTATGGCATCAGCAAGTGGACCATGTATCATGTACCAAATACTGTAGTGGGTATCCGCCCTTTTTAAAAAAATAGTCTTTTTTGATAATTGTTCATCTGTGAGTGTAACTATATGTTGGCTGAGATTAGCTATTCTTTCTTTGATCTGAACCTCAAAATCTTGGAAAGTTTCGGCTTTATCTTTCGATTCAATCTCTAAGTCAAGAGATTTTGATACCCACAAGATCAGCAACAGAATGTGTTTTTGTAGTTCTAACATAGACATACTTTCAGGTGTAGCTCTATAGTTTATGGCAATGTCAGAAATGTCTTTCGTTGCAATGGTGTATCTGATAAGAATGGCATCCACCATACGTTGTAACACATGAGAACCATTAAATTCAGTTGGATCTTTTGGAATAAGCTTCGACATAGTATGATTAAATAGTACGCTATGAAAATACGATATTAAATGAGTTTTGCGTCGCTGCAGGCATCCTACCTCAGCCAAAGTCTGAAGTTTAGATGATAGATAAAGAGAAATCTTGTTAGAGGCTTCGTAAAACTTTAGTGTTATTCTTAACTATTCCACAAAGAATATGCTTACATAATAAAATGGCATACCATTGCTCAAAATGATTTTTTTCTGGTTTGATATTCGTGTCTCATACATATTTGATGGGTGCGTTTATCGCAATTGATATATTGGTGAAGACAGATGTTACCTGAAAATGAGTACTTTATAATAAATGGAGCTTAATTAAAGTTACATAGGTCACTCCTCCTAATTTCCAAAACCCATAAACGCGATTTAAATGAAACAGATACAAATCATTCTCTTACTCTTATTCGTACATTCTACAATGCTGGCACAGTTTACAAAGTCCTTTAATGATGCCAAAGAGTATATGCTCTCAAATGACCTTTGGAGTGAATATGAGGTTCTAAATTATGATGCGTGTGTCTCTATCATGGAATCAATCATACAGATCACGGATAGTCCAGATCCTTTTGTCTTAGGTATGGGACTCAACTCTAGCTTACATAAACGCAAAAGAAATACAGTAGAAAAACTTTTGAAAATAGCATCAAATAATGCTTACAACATTGCTTCTTATCGCGATGATGTTTCTGAAATCTATCCTGAATTAGTTCAACCTTATGAAAAGATATTTATTGAAGAAGTTCAGTCGGTGGGAAATGTTGAACTTGCTCAAAAGCTGGCTCAAATGTTTGTTGATGATCAAGTTTGCATTGGCCAATTTTATAATCAAATCGCTCATACAGCTAGAGAATTAGGATTCACTATTGTGGTTAATGAACACATACACTGTGATATATTATTTCCAGATATACCAAAAGGAGAATTGTTTGACTGATTTATTACGTAGAAGTTTTGTCTGTTGTAAAGACGAAAAACGCAGTGAATGCAGGTATTCACGAGTATTTTCAACGATGAGAACAGTTAAAAGATCAAGTAAGAAACGGTTAAACTATTTTCATTTTGGTATAATACCGCGACACTAAAGTCTCTTTTAATTCAACATCCGGATATGTCTGAAGAACTTGTAGGTTGGTTTGGTATGAATGCGATTTGGGCAATTGTCCAACATTCTGAAGATTCTGAATTGATATCATTTAAACAACAGATGGATAGTTGGTATGAGAGTGGAGATATAGCAGCTCGAAACTATGCCACTTACATTGATAGGCATCATGTCTATCAAGGCTTACCCCAATTGTATGGGACTCAGTTAGGCGGACATAATGACTTTGATACCGATAGTGTTAATGATAGAAGAATGAAAATGGGGATGATATCAATAGAACGATATGCGGCATATATGGGAATTGACTGGGAAGAATACGTTAAAAAATTAAAAAACTAATTTGCTGTTTAAGTTTTTATTTATCAGTCATTGCCTTATCATTCCATCCAAATGCCTCACGCATTTTGTGGTAGATTTCTGTATTTTCATAGATGCCTCCAAAAAGCTCAGATTGAGGTCCATAACTGTATACGGGGACCATAGTGCCAGTGTGGTAGTTTGATGTAAATGCGCCAACAATACTGTCTTGAGTGGATTCTTGTTGAATGGCAAATCCCCCTGTTTCATGATCAGCGGTGACAATGACAAGAGTCTCTTTATCTTTTTTGGCGAAAGCCAGTGCTTGGGCAATGACTTGTTCGAAATCGAGAAATTCTGAAATGATGTAATCGGTTTTATTGGCATGACCGCCCCAGTCGATTTGCGAACCTTCTACCATTAGAAAGAAACCTTTGTCACTTCGGCCATCCAAAAAGCTCATGGCGATGTCACTTGCTACAGGTAAGTAATCTCTGCCTTGAGCTTTGGGTAATGGCTCTTCATCCGATGTTAAATAACCAAAGTTTTTAGATTTATCGATCTTAAGACTAGCGAGATCAGCTTGAAAATAATCGGACATCATATAGCCTTTAGCTTCCAGTTCTTCGATCAAATTTCGCTCGTCATTATCTCGTCTGTTAAAATGCTTCAGTCCACCGCCGATAAATAAATCAATTTCAGTATCTAAAAAATCTTCTGCTATTTCTTCATAATTTTTTCTGTATTCATTGTGTGCGATGAAGCAGGCTGGGGTAGCGTGTACGATAGAAGAGCTAGCAACTAAGCCTGTAGCATAATTCAGTTTTTCAGCTTCTTCGAGAATTGTGACAACTGGTTTTTTATTATCGTCTACTGAAATGGCACCATTGTAGGTTTTAATCCCACATGCAAACGATGTTGCAGCAGCAGCTGAGTCTGTAATTAATTTATTTGACGCATAAGGCTTATGGAGTCCTATAACTTCAAATTCTTCTAAAGCAGTTTTATTGCCATTAGCAAACATACCTGCAGACATTTGGCCCAGACCCATACCATCTCCTACGAGTAAGATGATGTTTTTGGCACTCGGTGTTTTTGTCATCGTATTTTCTGGAACTACGTTGGTATTGACAACTGGGATTTGCTCTGTCGTTTTGCAAGAAAGTATGCAGAATATGACTAATAAGATATAAACAAATAAATTTTTCATGTTAGTTATATTTTTGGTTTTCGGATTACATAACTGTTGGCAAGTAAGTCATGTAAACATTGTTTGTTTTTGGTAAATATGCACATAAAAAAACCGACTAAAAGAATCATTTGCGAAAGTATTTTGCCTGTGTTTCTACATATTGCTTGAAAAAGAGTTAACCCTTCACCATTATGTTGAACGACCAGTATACCTGTTAATTGCTTGCCTGGTGTCGCCATCTTATCCTGAGATTCAAAATAGCTGTAATAGAGAATATTCAGACCCGTCAATGTGTAATTGTATGCCCTCATCCTACCGTCATCTTTACTGTAAGCTGTCATCATTTCCTCAAAACTCATCCCCTCAAAATCAGGTACAAGGCTTAGACCAACAGTTTTTAAGAGAATTGCTAATACCGTGATTCCAATCATGAAAATGATAAAATCAATGGCGAATGCGCCCAAACGTAAGCTGAATCCTGCATGAGCATATGGTGATGCACTTTGCTCCATATGCGCAAGTTATGAATAGCAGTTGAGTTTGTGAAAGAGATTCTTAAATTCTCTCTGAGACATTCATCTTCATGCCATATTTCGGCCGTAAGGTAATCAAAGGTTCAACATCGATTTGTTGACCTTCAGCTAATGTAAACTCAAAGGATTTCATCAAATGATACATTGCTAGTATCATCTCTGTCCAAGCAAATTGTTGACCTATGCACAAGCGTGGACCTCCTCCAAATGGAAAATACGCATACGATGGAATGTTCTTTTTATTTTCTGGCGAAAACCGGTCAGGATCAAAAGCTTCTGGATTGTCCCATAATAATTTCGAGTGATGGACACCATAGATATAAATACCAACGAGTTCTCCTTTATTGATTTTTACCCCATTGATTTCGTCATCTTCTAAGGCCACACGGTCTGTAATCCAAGCTGGTGGGTAGACTCGCATAGCTTCAGAAATAACTTGACGCGTATATCCCAGCTGACCGATGTGTTCGAATCCTGGGTTTTCCGGTAAATCGACGGCATCGATTTCTTGAAGGAGTTTTTCTTTTATCTCTGGATGCTTGTCCAGCAAGTACAAGCTCCAAGTCAAAGCATTGGCAGTTGTTTCGTGCCCAGCTGCGAATATAATGAGAATCTCTGCCAAGATCTGTGTATTGTTCATGCCCTCACCAGTGTCCTCATACGTGGAGTTGAGTAACATATCCAGTAAGTCGTCAAAAGATTCTTTAGATTTTCTTCTGTCTTCAACAAGTCTATTTAACGTTACCCTACTGTTATCTCTGGCCTTTAAATATGTTTTTTCTTCTCCATTAAAAACTCGCCACCATTTTAATAGTGGTTGTCTGACACCTTTAATCACGGCAACTTGAGCAGTAATCACAGAATCGCCTATGACCTTAAGATCTTCTTCAGTCATACCAGAACTGAAAAGAGAAGTCGATACAATCTTCAAGGTCAATTTGACTAAATCTGTGGTCAATTCAACTTGAGTATTACCAGATTGGATGTCATTCCGAATTTTACTGATGTGTTCTAAGACGACCTGATTCATTGTTGCCACTAAAGACTGGAGTTTCTTCTTGTGAAACCCAGGTTGAATCAACCTTCGTTGTTTTAGCCAATACTCACCATCTGTTGTCAACAGACCGTAACCGGCATATTTAGCCAAGCTCTTAGTCTGAAGTTTTGATTTGTAATAATTTTTATGATTCTTTTGCAATACGTGCTGGATGATCTCTGGATCTTGAGTCATTATCGACCGATTGATTCCACTGAGATGTACCCGATACGTCTGAGATCCCATTTCTTCAATAGTCTCATTAATGAGAGGAATGGGGTTATTAATGAATTGGAAAATATTTCGGATCGTTTTAATCCGGGGTACCTGTGGGATCTGATTGGACATAGAGATAGTATTCAGTATGTAAACCTCATAATACGTTGAAAGGTTGATTTAAATCTGAATATTTGATCCCTTTACAGTGAATTAACATTTCTATACATAGCGTCGCTGTAGGCTTCTCGCCTCAGCTATAGACATCTAGTTCCGTACCTGTAAGCGTCCGCCTCAGCTATAGGCAACTTGTCCATTAACCATAGAATGGGGCTTCAATTTCAAGGGATCATGACCACACAAAGCAAAGACCAATGCTGAGGCGAGACGCCTACACCGACGCAAGCGGCTAAGCGACTTCAAATAAACCAGCAGCTCCCATACCACCACCAACACACATCGTAGAAACAACGTACTTAGCACCCCTTCTTTTACCTTCGATCAATGCATGAGAAACCATACGAGCTCCAGACATACCATATGGATGACCGATTGATATTGAACCACCATTCACATTTAGGATGTCGTTGTTGATTCCCAACTTATCTCTGCAGTAAATGACTTGTACTGCGAAGGCTTCGTTTAATTCCCAAAGTCCAATATCGTTGACACTTAGTCCATGTTGCTTCAATAGTTTTGGAATAGCGTATACTGGTCCAATGCCCATTTCATCTGGCTCACATCCTGCAACTGCGATTCCCCTGTAAATGCCTAGTGGTTGTATGTTTTGTTGTTCAGCTAATTTGCGATCCATGACGACACATGCTGATGCGCCATCTGACAGCTGAGATGCATTTCCTGCTGTTATCGTGCCACCTTCATTGACAAGTCTCAATCCAGATAGGGCTTCGAGTGTCGTGCTAGGACGGTTGCCTTCATCTTTTGAAATACTCACATCTTCGTAACCAATTGGCGTTGGATTTCCTTTTTCGTAAATAGCCTTACTTGTATTTATTGTGATGATTTCGTCATCAAATTTACCTGCTTCCTGAGCTGCTGCAGTTCTTCGTTGGCTGCTGAAGCCATACTCATCTTGTGCTTCTCTGCTTATCTCATATCTCTTAGCCACGACCTCTGCTGTTGCGAGCATTGGCATGTAGACGTCTTTATGTTTTGTCAGTAAATTTCGATCTATAATCTTATGTGTATTCATATGCTGGTTCTGTACCAGACTAATGGATTCAACTCCACCAGCAACAACAGTTTGCATGCCATCGACGATGATTTGTTTGGCTGCTGTAGCGATTGCCATCATGCCTGACGAACATTGTCTGTCTATCGTCATCCCTGATACTGTTACCGGCAATCCACCTGCTAATCCTGCAAGTCTTCCCACATTAGGGCTCTGAGTTCCTTGGCCCATGGCACATCCCATAATGCAGTCGTCTACTTCTTTTGGATCTATACCAGATCGCTTCACTGCTTCTTCAATGGCAAACCCTGCAAGAGTAGGGGAGTATGTATTATTAAATGCTCCTCTATATGCTTTCCCTATGGGAGTTCTTGCGGTTGATACGATGACTGCTTCTTTCATTGTGTACTGTTAAGTTTGTTTGTTAATAGAATCTAGTAATAAAGGGTTTATTTTACAAAAAGTTTAGCTGACTTAAGAAGAATTGATGTCCTTACGTTAGCATTTTGTTTTCAATATGATCTGCCACTAGTTTTGATTCATCCATGATGATGCCAAGTATACCACCGAGCTTGTAATTGTCAAAGCCTAAGAAATAAATATTTTCATGATAGCCTTCACCGATTGGCGGATTCGGGCAGCCATATTTGTCCAACACCTCTTCCCCTTTCACCAGAAAATTTTCCACATTTGGTTTGTAACCTGTAGCTAAAATGATATCTGTAATCTCTGTTGTTTTGCCATCGTTGAAGGTGACACTATCCTCATGTATCTGTTTGATTCCTGGGCGCACTTTTATGCTACCATTTTTTATGGCAGCAACGGTTCCTATATCGACTACGGGTGTTTTCCCTGTTTCAAGAAGCTGTTCGGTTGGTCCCATTTTTGGATTAGGGATGCCATATTTGCTCAGGTCTCCTATATAAAAACTTCGAATAAGAACACCGAGTTTTGTGCCTATGCCAAATGGAATTTTTGCTAGTTTTTTGGCAGTGACTTGTACGGGTCTACCGTTCAAATCTCTGGGTACAACATTGACAGGACCTCGGACAGATAGATAGGTGTCTATGCCTGCTTCTGCAAGATCGAGCGCGATTTCGGCTCCTGTGTTGCCCATGCCGACCACCAATACTTTTTTACCCTGGTATGGTTTAGTGTTTTTATATGTAATACTGTGTTTGATGCTTCCGCTGAATGAAGGCTGTCCTTCGAATGATGGTATGTTCGGTTCTCGATTTACACCAGTTGCAATAATGACAATGTCAGTTGTTCTTTCATTACCATTAGAATCTTCTATTTTCCAAAAGCCATTTGATTTACTGATGTTATTTATGTTGGAATTGAAGATTGGTTTGATGTCAAATTCTTCTGCATAGGATTCAAAATATTCAACGAGCAAATCTTTGGGGACATACAAGGGATAATCATCTGGAAAGGGTTTAAGTGGTAAATGCGACCACTGCTTGACCGTATGCAAATGCAATCTGTCGTAATGATTTCTCCAACTGTTAGTGATATTGGGACTAGCTTCTAAAATGGTATATGGAATTCCCCTGTGACTCAATCTACCTGCGATAGCAAGTCCTGCAGGCCCAGCACCAATGATGGTGATTTTATCCGTTGGTTTATTCATTATCCTAGGGTGTGCTGTTGTATTGATTGAATGATATGATCAGGAATGTTGACTGATTTGCGTTTATCCATATCAAACATCACAAGCTTTATGTTAATCGTCGCACTAAGTATGTTGGTTTCTAGTTTGTACATCTCATGGCAGAAATGCATGACTTTATTGGTCGATCCAACAGCATAACTATAGATGTTGAGAATGTCATCTTCAAATACTTCTCTTTTATATTTGATCAATTGTTCGACCACAGCAATACCCAAATTTTGCTCCTTTAAGAATTGAGGGCCGATGCCTAATTCGTGACTAAAACTTCTCCCGGCATGTTCAAATTTATTGATGTAATACATCACATTCATATGATTGTTAGAATCACATTCGTTCGTTAAAACTGCTCCTTTATAACTGCAAAATTTCTTAGGATGGTCCAATGCTATAGGTCTATTTTTTTAGGAATGAATTGTCTCAAATATTGATGACTTTGTACTAGCGAATCTATTCGTTTATCTAAAGAGCCTTCATAAGCTCGATCTTCTACTTCGACGCAGACAGGTCCAGTGTAGCCGATACTTGTTAAGTGAGAGAAAAATGTACCCCAATTGACATCGCCCATTCCTGGTAATTTAGGCGTATGCCATTCATTCGGCGGAGCCATTATACCGACTTCATTTAGTCTGTTGTGGTCAATGCGAACATCTTTCGCATGAATGTGAAACAACTTCTCTTTAAAATCATGCATCGGTTTGATGTAATCCATGTGCTGCCAGATCATATGAGAAGGGTCATAATTGAGTCCAAAGTAGTCACTATCAATATCTGCAAACATTTGTCTCCAGATTTTTGGCGTCGTCGCTAGATTTTTACCTCCTGGCCATTCATCATCAGTGAATATCATTGGGCAATTTTCAATGCCTATGTGTATGCCTTTATCTGTGGCATGCATAATGATGTCGCTCCATATGGTTGTAAATCTTGACCAATTGTCAGCGACTGACTGAGTATGGTCTCTGCCGACAAATGTGTTTACGACTGAAATCTCCAACAGTGCTGCTGCATCTATGACTTTTTTGATGTGCTCAACATAAATTGCAGATTCGTTTTCATCTGCGACAAGAGGATTCGGATAATAACCTAGACCGCTTATGGAGACATTATATTTTGTGCACAGACCATGAATCTCATCTGCCACAGAAGCATCCATAAGGTTGACATCAATGTGAGTGACACCAGCATATCTGCGAGTAGATTTTCCAATCGGCCAGCACATGACTTCGACACAATCATACCCAATCTTTGAAGCTATTTGGAGAACTCTTTCAAAGTTTTCATCTGGTAGAATCGCTGATACAAAACCTAATTGCATTGGCACTTATTAGAATGAACAAGTTAAGCAATTACTCATGGTATCAAATTGCTTTAGATCAAAAAAAAAGGGACCTGATCCTGGCGATCTAGTCCCTTGATTAAAATAAGTGTCGGTAACTTAATGTCCCCTGAGAACAGTAGGGATCACTCTACAATTCGTATTACTCAATCTGAGTGAGAATGATGATCCATACCCCTTCCTAATATGAATCTATTCTGCATAAAACCGGAAAAATTACTTGCAGAATGACCCTATTGTTCCTGAGCACAATGATTTTTCTTGTCGGTCAATTCAAAAAGCGATTCATCCCAAAGTCTGAGAATGTTTAGGATGAACCACATGTTGAGCATAATGTATTAGAACTTTCGATAATAACTATCGATAGATCAAAAATAGCACGAAAGATAAGATCATTTATGAAGGTAAAACCTAGTATTTGACATAGGGAAAACCCTAATAAACTAGGTCAACAAAGGAATTGAGGTCTTTGTAGGAATGTGAATAATGACTGATGTGCCTCTTCCAGGAGCTGTATCAATGTTCAAATCTCCCTTCAACACATTCACTCTCGATTGCATAGAGTCTAAGCCAAGGCCTTTTTTTACCCAATTCATATTGAATCCTTTGCCATCATCTTCTACTTTGACGATGAGTTCATCCTCAGCTTTTGACAATTGGACATCCACTTCAGAGGCTTCTGCATGTTTGATTACATTGTTCAGCAGCTCTTGTATGATCCGATACAGGTTTAACTTCGTGTCATATTCCAGTTCTATGTCGCCTACATAGGTATTGAAAGTCATGTCTACATTGGAGTTTGCATTGTATTTATTGATCAAATCTCTGATTGCAGCCTCAAGTCCTATTTTCTCTAGGGAAGCTGGTTTGAGATTTCTGGCTATTTCTCTCACTTCAGAACAAGCACCATCAATTAATTTATAAATGTGATGGAAAGGTCGATCGTCAGAGAGCTCTTCGTCCATGACCACATGTTCAAATTGAAGTTTTAATGCAGATAAAGTGCCACCAAGACTATCGTGCAAGTCACTGGCAATTCTGTTTCTTTCTGCTTCTTGACCTGCAACCATGGAGCTAAGACTTTGAATTTTCATATTGTTCTCTAGCTTGATGATTCGCTGTTTATCTATTTCTTCACGTTGATTAGAGATTAACGAATTGACTTTTAGTTTTTGATTATAAAATCTTATGAGATAATAGATGGCTATAAAAGAAGCGAGTATGGCAAAACCTAAATAAAGGTTTAATTTGTTTCTTCTTGATACCCTGTCTAGCAGCTCGTTATTCTCTTGTTCGGAGTCGTTCAACTGCTCCTTATAAATCTTGCCTTCTTGTTTTTCAGCAGATTTATCTACAATAGCTTCCCCTTCTTGGTCTTTTATTTCTGTAAAAATGTCGATGTGTTTTTGGCTGTACTTTAGAGCAGATTCGTAGTTGCCAGTTTTTTGATGTGCTTCAGCTGATTTTTCATACAATTTGACCTTTTGTCTACTGTCGGCAATGCTTAGACTTTCAATATAATTTATGTAGGAAATGGCTCCCTCCGGATTGTCAGTAATCAGATAATTAGTAATGATGGAGAGAACGAGATCTGCGAGTAATTTGTCATCATCTTTATTATCGTCATCAAGATTAAAAAGCGAACAACTCAGATGGAAATCGTTGATATTGCTAACCAATGCTTGTTTGGGCCTTGCAAAAGCAGCTATCTTACTGCCAAGTAATCGGCACTTTATCTGCATGAGCGTGTCAGTAGTTTCAGCACTTAATGTGGATGCTTGTTTGATGTATGCTTCTGCTTTTTCATGTTCAAATTTGTCTTCATATAATTGTGCCAATACATAATTGGTGTGAATGATTTCCTTCTGATTGTTTTTTCTTTTAAAATAGTCAAGCGCTTCTTCGGCTTCACCTATGGCAAAATCCTTTTTGACATCTCTCTCATATAAGACTTCAGCATATTCAAGTCGACTTAGAAAGTAACCTGATGAATCTGGACAAAAGGTTAACAGTGATTGACTCTGATCCAAGTCAAGGAGAATATAGTATACGGCTGTACCATCTTTCCTACTTCTTGAAGCACGTTCGAGGTGTAAAGACCCACGATAGCAATAGTCAGTCGATTCTAATAAACGATCAATTTCTTCCTCAATCTGCTCTGTTGTCATTGCGTCCAGCTGTTGAGCAACGAGGTTTGAAAAAGTCAAAAAGACTGCGATTGTGGTTAGAATTATCCTCATAATGTAAAAATGATAGTAGATTCCAGAGTAAAATATAGGGTATTCACTATATTTTTCGATAACAAGCTGTTATAAATTTAACAATTGAATTATTTTCATCCATTTAAAGAAACGCACCATGATCAATATCCTTGTAGTTGATGACCATAAAATGTTTGTTGATGGACTCGAATCCATTCTTGAACATGAGGAGGATATCAACTTAAAACACAAGTGTTACACAGCAAGAGAAGTATACACAGACAATAAGCTAGAAGAAGTGAATGTGGTCTTACTTGACATAAATTTGCCTGATCAAAGTGGTCTAGATGTGTGTAAAAACTTGATTAAGAATTATAAAGGCATCAAGATTTTGGTCCTATCTATGTATGATGAGGAAAGTTACATCACAGAGATTCTAAAGAGTGGTGCGCTAGGGTATATCCTTAAAAATACGGGACGAAAAGAACTCATTACAGCCATTCGTACTGTTGCTACTGGCAAAACATATTTCAGTGAAGCAGTCACAAAAACGATCATGAATGGCCTGATCAATAAAACCAAAGAGGCCAAGAAAAGTGAAAAGGTCGTGCCCAAAATCACGCGCAGAGAAAGAGAAGTATTGTCTCTGATTATGGAACAAAATACCAATCAAGAAATAGCAAATAAACTATTCATTAGTCTAAAGACAGTGGAAGCCCATCGCAGCAATTTACTCTACAAGTTAAATGTAAGAAACACTGCAGGATTGGTTAAAACTGCAATCGAGAATAAATTGTTGGAGATTCCTGCTTAAGGTCACTGCAGGCGTCCCGCCTCAGTACAAAAAAAGCATCCCGCCTCAGTACAAAAGCCACTCGCTTCTGTCACTGTAGGCGACTCGCCTCAGTACACAAAAAGAGCCCAAGTCTTGGTCCAATAATGGCGTCCACCATTTCATTTAGATAAGCAAAAGCGCTTAATTATTTTTCCCTAATAATAGATCAATATCAGACATCAATCTATTGACTTCTACTTCATCCGTGCCATCAGCAAAGCTTCTGATGTGGCCATCTTTATCAACTAAAATAATATTGCCAGAATGACTAATGCCTCCAGGTTCATCATCATCTTCGGCAACTGCAACTAGATATTCTTCTGATAAATTCCATATGTCATCTTTATCGCCAGTCAGGAAAAACCACTTTTCGTTATTGACTTCCAGATTTTCTGAGTATTCGGAAAGTCTTTTCACATTGTCTCGTTTAGGGTCTAAGGCAAACGACAGAAGTTTCAACGATTCTTTTTCAATATATTCGTCATGAATTCGAATCATCTGATTGATAACAATCGGACAAATTGTAGGGCAATTCGTATAGAAGAAATCAGCTACATAAATGACATCTGATAATGAATCATTTGATATGCTAAGACTGTCCTGATTAACAAATTCAAATGCTGGAATTGTATGATAAATCGTATCCGTCTGACTTATATCATGGAATCCCAAATAGGGAAGGTCTTTCTTTGTTTGTATGAGTACAAGATGAAATGATCATCCCAACACTCAGAATGCAAATTTTTAAATTCAATTCATTCGATTTTGAATAAAGATAAATCATTATTGAGATTCAGTTTGAGTTGCTGAGTTAGTGTTTGTGTGCAAATTGAAAGCAAAAAGCTTAATTAAAAGATTTTTTAAGTGAAGTTAAAAATGGTGTTAATCTGCTTTTCTTACCTTGTGTGAACAGGAAAGTCCTGCAAGAGGGGAGAGGAGGGTTGCACTCAGTTAGTCAGTCCGGACAAGGACTGATATAGGAACTAAGGATGTTTTTAAAGGAGCAAAGATTGTAGATTTAGATGGTGCTACAATTCCTGGAGATCGAGGAAAAGCAGGAGAAAATATTACCTAAAAGTCAAAATTGAAACCATACGTGTTTAAATACAAAGTTATTCTTATGGTAATTGCGATTACTTTAGTCGTATATCAGTTCTCTTCTCAAAAAAGAAAAGTCATTAACTCAAATGGAGAAACTACTATAGAGACAAAGAATTACTTTACAGGGAATGTGCAAGTACAAATAAAAGATACTATGGGTGTCTTACTGCAAAAGTATAAAAGGGTAGATGGTAAAATTTCAGGAGAGCACTACACTTACTATGCTAATGGTTCAGAAAAAACAAAAACTAAATATAGAAATGGTGTTAAGAATGGAAGTCATAAGGAATATTTTCCTTCAAAAAATATAAAGAATGAGTTTAATTATAGGGATGGTAAAAAACACGGTAGATGTAAAACATTTAGTGAGAGTGGAACTTTGATGTTGGATAATTATTATTTTGACGGTGAATTAAATCTGTTGCAGTCATTTTATGATACGGTTACCTCAAGATATATCCGTCCAGTTTTAGTGACTAAATTAGATACAATACCTAGACACCCTCCAAGCGAATTATCTATTTGTATACATAACGAAGTAATAGATGTGATAGGCGAAAATCTATATTTATTTTATGATTATGTAACCGTTGATGTCTGGGAAAGTGGTAAATTTGATTCTCCTAAAGATTCAATTAAAATTGAAAAAGAGTGTATACACTTTGATCTTCACATTACTCACCCTGGGAATTACAAACTTTTTTATTTTATTGATAAACCTCCTTTATATTTAGGAAATGAAGGATTTGATTTTAGAGTTTTTAACACAGAAATTGAAGTAATATAGTAGAGTTAGGTTTAAATTTTGTCTAACCAACTGAAATTAATGAATCTTTGAGTGTGCAATCACTAAAAAAGCTGGTGCTATAAGTCTAATATCAATGATAATGTCAAAGTTGGTACAGGGCAATTAGTGCCAAATGATATTTCAGATTAGAACTTGATAATGTGTTTGATAGCACTCGTTACGATCTGTACTGAAGTGAGATATTGATGTTATTTCGAAAATATTTAAAAACTTTTTCCATTTTACCCATAACTTTTTTGAAACTAAAGCTTCTATACAGAAATAGACTTAACTTAATGGAAGAGGGTGAAAACTATACTATGAGCCTCAAATATCGGATTCTGTCAGTTATGTATGATATTAGATAAGAAATTGATAATGCTACATCAAGAGCTGAAGGGAATTATGGTTGCTATAATTTTGAAGCTGATTATGAACAGCACAATGTAGCCTCAAATGATTATTCAACAACATATAAGTATAGATCGAAACGAGGTGATTTGACAAATTTGACACGTAATGCACCTTCTGGTCAAATAGATAGTTTAAGTTATACTTACAAATCTGGTAGTGCTCAGTTGAATAAAATTGTTGATATGGCAGTTGATGATAGGGAAAAAGGGTACACGAATGCCAATAACAGAATATATGAGCAGTGCGAAAATGGGTGTGTGACTTATGATCCCGAAAATAATGCTACTATCACAAGAGATCATTTAAACTTAATCACATCTATCACAATTCCAGATAGCAATGTGGTCATAAATAATTTTAGAGATGCGCAGGGACAATGGCATAGAAGAGAAATCGAAAGAGGGCATGTAAAAACGGTTATTGATAGAATTAATAACGTTGAATTCAGGAATGGTAGTCTTAGCGTCATTCATCATGCTGATGGATACATCACCCCGGATTTTGGAGCAGCTTCTGAAGAACTATTTTTGACTGGAACAAAGAATCATGTTTCAATAGAAGAAGCAGTTACTATCAATACAGACAGAACTCTTATTAGTGGTTTAGAACAAAATTGGGGACAAGAATCTGTAACAATGCTTTGTGATTTTGAAGTCAAGCAAGGCGCTCAATTTTTAGCCGACATTAGACCAGTCGAAATAAAAGGCTTTCACTTAAATTATATCATCAGGGATCATTTAGGTTCCCCTCGTGTGATCTTTTCAGATTTTAACAATAATAATTCTATATCAACAAATGAGGTCATTAGCGCACATGATTATTATCCATTTGGATTAGAATGGAAAGAAACGGCTTCATTCACTCAGCGATCTACAAATTCTCCATCAGACAGCTTAAATTTTAATCCTAATCCACCAATACAAGGCAGTCAATTTAAAAATGCCGCCACACCATTAGCAGCAGCGAGTATACCAAATTATCGAAATAGCTATACCGATCAGGAACTAATTCCGTTTTCTAATTATTTAGAGTTT
Organism: uncultured Saprospiraceae bacterium; assembly: GCA_937997635.1. Classification (GTDB taxonomy): domain Bacteria; phylum Bacteroidota; class Bacteroidia; order Chitinophagales; family Saprospiraceae; genus CALFUK01. The sequence continues at coordinate 91,898 of CALLFA010000058.1, forward strand.
GACGCACGTACCTATCTGAAAGCAGCAGCGGTATTTGATGGACCAGATCCGATTAGTGATCAGTTCCCGCATGTACATTCTTATAATTATGCGGAGTTGAGTCCTGTGACTAATATTGATTTGTATGGGTTGCAAATGCAAAATGCATCGAAAGGGCAGCTTTTAAAGCATGGGCTTAAAGAGCTTGGAAAATCCTTATTTAATGATGCTAGGCAATTATTGTCAAGTGTTTTTAAAGAAGGTAGTGCAAATGGAAATAGTAATGCGCTTGACCATTTATTTACAGATAAAGCTGTCACAATTCTTGGAAAATCTGGGAAGAATTCCGAAGGTTCGATTCAGCCGCCAAGTGGAGATGGATCGACTGTAATTATCGAATCAGATGAAATACTTGCTCCAGGAGCTGGTAATGGTACAAAAATGGGCAATCTAGCCCTTAAAATTTCAGATGATGCTGGAGAGATAACACAAGCTGCAATTTCTACAAAGAAAATAGTTGAGAATCTATCAAAGTTTATAGTTAATAGCAGTGTAAGTACTGATGTTGGAATTGACACACAAAAAGTAGGTGGTGTTCGATTGATTGAGTATTCAAATGGAGATCTAGATCTCATTCGAGATACCCAATTCATGCAAATACATACAGTAGTAAATACCTTTGGTGATACAGCTAGAATCATAACTCCTATCAAAAATTAATGACTGATTCAAAAGTTAGATATGTTTTACTTACTATAACTATATGCTTGTTTTGTTACTTCGTAGCAAAATCGATATTTTTTCAATCCAATAGTTATACAGATAACAATTACAGATATATTGTCAAATCAAACTTTTATACTGGAATTACCGCCGTTAAAAAATATGATAGAGTAGGGAAAAATCTCATAGAAGAATTTGAGCTAAACAAAGATTCAATGCTGATAAATAAGAATATTCACTATTTCGAAAATGGTAACATTTTTCAAGAACTTTCATACCAGCAAGGAAAATTACATGGACTATATTCCATTTTTCATAAGAATGGAGTGCTAAAAAAGCAAGGGTTCAAATGCCAGGGTGAGAAAGTAGGTGAAGTATTTACATATAATGAAAATAGCGAGCTTGTAGATTATCGTTTTCTTCTTAATGATAGTACGGTAGTCTATACTAGAAAGTATGAAAACGTTGGTCAAGCAGAATATACATTTACGGATGAAATTGGAATCATTGTAGAAAACGAGATAAGTAATGGTAATTATACAGTAGAAATTTCGCTACCCCCAACAGATAGTATTTTCTTTCAAGACAGTCTTTATCTGGAATATAGTCTGACTGATGAATTGTCAAATATTACTTTACAAAGAGCAGAATTGCCATTGATTTTAGAAGGGAGACTAGTAAATAATTCAAATAAGTACTTGTACTGCAAATTATTTGAAACAGTTAATAAACAAGCTATTTTGAGACACTCAATTATAGAAGTATTCCCACTAGATACTTTAAATTTAAGCTACTCTAGAACGTATAATGTGTCTGAAGTTTATAGTTGTTTAAGAGAATATGAGAGAGAAAAGGGTCTAATTAAAGAGATGAAATAGTATATACTGCTAAGATTTAAGATTTTTCTTTCTCAGACACAGTTACTTAAAATGGAAAGTATTATCTCAAGTGATGGACTCTAGTCGTTGGCAAATAAAATTCCACCTTCAAACACAAAAAAAGCCAGCACACATAATGTACTGGCTTTCAACACGTTAGTTCGTCGGGGTAGCAGGATTCGAACCTGCGACCCCCTGTTCCCAAAACAGAATCCATCTATTTTCACGCTTTTTCTTTTATTCCTATATATATTCTAATTATCTTTATGTATGTTGATTTACAGGAAGTTGTGAGTCTATAATTCAGATTTTTATTTTCAGGTATTTTCAAAAGTGTATGCAAATTGTATGCAAATTTTAAAAATGGCCTGATTTGCATACAAATACAGATAATGCAGCCAACAATTAAGCTCCTCCAGGATACAAGACGACAGAAAAGAGATGGCACCTATCCGATAAAGGTTAGGGTCACATTTGACCGTGAACAGAAATATTACAAAACAGGCTATAGTTTAAGTGTTGAAGATTTTGAGTACATCTTTTCAGATCCTAATATTCGAGGAAAGAATAAAGCCATAAGGGACCAGCTGAATAAGATCCTTGATAAAGCAGATGAAAGTGTAAGAGCTATAGAGGACTTTGATTACCCACTATTTGAAAAACACTTTCTAGGAAACAAGGTGGTACTGCCTAATGATGTGTTTACCGGATTTGACTCATATATAAAGGAGTTGATCAGAACAGGAAGTGTATCAACTGCAGAAATGTATTCAGATACTAAAAAGCGACTTCTTAAATATCTTAATGCTACCAACAAGAAAACCAAAATCCGATTTGGAAACATCACTGTCAAATGGTTAAATGAGTTTGAAGATTGGATGCGTAATCCTGAGTTTCATAATGGAAAACAAAAGTCATGGGCAACTGTGGCCATTGATGTTAGAAACCTGAGAAGGATCTACAATAGAGCTATCAATACAGGCAGCATAAAGAAAACAGAAATGTATCCCTTTGGTTTGGATCGATATGAAATACCTGGAGCGGTTAATACAAAAAGAGCATTGACATTCGAACAGGTGAATATGATTTTCTACTATGACTGCAGTGAAAAGAACAAACTCAATACTGCTTACCTAAAATCTTTGGACCAAATGGAAATGTGGCGGTCGCTTTGGGTTTTATCTTATTTAACAGGAGGTGCCAATTTCAAAGACATTGCTTCATGGAAATGGAAAAACTATAGTCCTGGTAAGATTGAATTCGTCAGACAGAAGACCAGAAAAAAGACGAAATCCAATATTGAAACGATAACCATACTGCTTGATGAATTTGCGGACTCTATTATCAATAAGCACGGTACAGAAGATCATGATCCAGAGAATTATATATTTCCTTTCTATTCAGATCAAATGACTGATAAGCAAAAGTTGAATGCCTCTAAGCAACAAAACAAGAACCTGAACAAATGGATCGATCGCATTTGTAAGAATCTAGGTTTTGAGGAGAAAGTATCATTGATGCACGCCAGACATTCATTTGCGACTATCTCAATGAATAGAGGTATCAATACAGCTTATATAAGTAAAAAGCTAGGACATAAGGACATCAAAACAACTGGAGCTTACCTTGATTCATTTGAGAATGAGACTGATCGTGAATATCAAAAAGTGTTGATTGATCGTGATGGTGCGAAATATACTATTGCTATAGATGAGCAAAAACTGAGAGTTGTATAGCATGGGATATTTCAATAGTAAGATCGGTAACTATACCATGAATAAGATCGTAAATCTATTATTTAAGGAGAATAAAAATGCTACCTCTGGAGATATAGTTAATTTAATTCAGGATACAGTAATTGACATAGAATCGAAGGTGTACAATCATTTTTGTCAAATTTGGCTAAGAGGCAAAATAGGGGAGGACTTAACAATTGATGAAATTCTAAATCTTGAAAAGCAGGAGAATCCATTCCTGAAAACTTTACTTCACAATACGACAATAAATGAAAAGGTGATTTTGATTATAATTCACAGAATGAGCCAAGAGAAAAAATCTTATTCATACTTGGAAAAAATTTATAGAAAATATACAACTCTAGGAGCAAAGAAATTAAAGAACGAAATCCATAAAAGATCAGACTTGATTGGGCCAGTATCAAAAAAATGAAAATTACCTTAAAAAGTTTTACCCCCCGTGGGGTAAGGCAGGCAAAATGAGCTTTGATTCTGTTATTATCTAATATAGTTTCGAATCGTCAAGTATTCTAAATCATTAAACAATATTGACGATGGAAGCAAAAACTCTATTAACACCAAAGCAGGCAGCTGAACATCCAAATGTAAAGCAACTTTTTAGCTTGAGTAAAATTTACAAGCTAATCCATTATAATAAGATCCCATACTTTAAAGAGGATCCGGATATCAAGCAAAGTCCAGTCTACATCTACTTAGAAGATCTTCTTGGTTATGTAACTAGAAATAGAGTCCCCTCAGAATCAGAAATAAAAGATCAATCAGCTATGCCAGCATAAGAAATTAAACCGCAGCTGGTCCCAAATAAAAATTACTAGGATTTAAGTATAAAAAAACTGATAGCCGGTAACGAATCAACTATCAGTTTTAGAGAGATATAAATGACAAAAATAAGCAAATCAATAGACTTAGAGATAGTGTCTGCAGTAGCACTTTCAGTTCTGCTTAGCCTGGACAAACAAGCAACCCCAAATCAAAACGCATCATGCATTAAGTTGTCCAGGTTGATCAATGAAAAGATAGAACAACTTCTGGGACCAGTCTCCATAAAATTATATCGTGACCAGGTGGTCAAGCTTGCTGGCTTAGGTGGCTTCGATTCTAAGCTTGACAAATCAAAGTTCCCAGGCAAAATGGTATTGATTTTCAATATGCCAGAAGTGGCTTTAAGAGAGCTGGAAAATACAGAAAAAATTATGAGGTACAAGGAGCGAAGTGAATACAGGAATTGGACTTTCCCAAGACAACTGAAAAAATATAGAGCTAATTACCTGGAGGCTACTGAGATCTTAAAACTGGTCAAGATATGAGTGCAGCAGTAACGCCATCGAAAATAACTATAGCGGATTTAGAAGGATTAGTTGATGCTGGATTGAATGTCATCCCTGTAAACATGAATGGTTCAAAATGGGACAAGACACCGCAAATACCCCTGTTGCCAATAGAGAATGAAAATAACCCCAAACCTTCAGTGTACCAGAAAGGGCAAAAGAGATCCTGGAATTGGTTCAGAGAAAACAAGGTAACTGAACTATGGCTGGACTATTGGGCTGGTCGAGCTGAAGGTGTGGCAGTCGTGTGTGGGCCAATATCAGGAAATGTGATGGTCATAGACTATGACTTGAAAAACCATCCTACACCAAATGAGATATGGAGATTGGTAAAAGATCAGATTTTTGAGATCACAGGCATAGAGTATTATCCTGTTATACAGCAGACTAAATCAGGATATTATCACATGATTCTTAGAGTTGACGGTGAACATCCAAAAGGTGGTAAGCTCGCAAGCAGATACTTAGAGCCTGGTGAAGAGGGATACAAGGAAGGCCAGAATAAGAAGATTGCGTTTATAGAGACAAGAAGATCAGGCCAATATTTTGTTATAGCACCAACTCCAGGTTATAAAATAATCGAAGGATCACTTGAAGATATACCCGTACTAGATACTGATAAGGTTGATCAAATCTTGTCTTTCATACGATCGCTGGATGAAACATACAAAGACAAAAAGATCGTAAAGCACAAGGCCAGTGAAGCTAATTATTCCAGTGGGTACAAAGTCGAGCCTAGGGATGCATACAACCAAACAGACCACTGGAAAGATATTATGGTCAATAATGGCTGGACGCAAACGGACCGGACAGACGGCAAATCAAATCAATACTGGCAAAGACCAGGGACTGAAAATGCTTGGTCGGCTTCGTGGAATAGCGAATTACGCATCTTCTATGTCTTTACATCAAACAGCCCATTTGAACAGGATAAGGGATATACACCACAAGCCATTAGAGCCATCCTTGATTTTGATGGCGACTTTTCGAAATGCACTAAACAGTTACTGAATGAAGGCTATGGTGAAAGATGGACTGCAGAAGATGAAGAGACAAAACGTGAAATCGTAGTTGATTTAAAAATGCATGGTCTTATCGATGCGTTTCGAGAGTCAGGAGTCGATTTAAAGTCCATTCCTAAAGCAACTAAAAAAAGAATCGAAAGCCTTCCAGAATCACAGCAAGTGAAAATGATAACTGCTGCTATACATCGCAATAATCATTTTCATAAAATATCAGACAAAGGAAGTGTATCCATCATTAGACCTAAGTTCAGGAATCTACTTAAAAATGAATTCAATATTGGTCTGATTGAGAATTCAAATGATGCAAAAGGAAAACCTGATTATGTTCGAATAACTGGACCAATCATAGAGATTATATCATTGGTTAAAATTAAGCTACTCGCGCTATCATGGATCAGAGAAAATGTCAAAGAAGCTGAATTGGTAGAAAACAAAATGATGTCCATACCTGATAGCGGTTGGAAATTAATAATTGAAGCAATAGGCTTTGTGGTCATTAATCTTCTAAGGGATACCATTAGCGAATCTTATCACTTTTTTGAAAATGGATTTGTTACCATCTCTAAAGATGGTCCTATAGCTCTTAGGCCTTATGATGAATTTCCAGCGGATCGGCACATCTGGAAAGCCTCAATTATAAACAGAAAATTTAAGGTGATTCCAGAACATAACAATTCTGTAATTAATGAATTAATCAAAAAGGTTTCTGGCTCAGAAGAGAAAGATCCTGAAAATGAAAATGAAATCGCTAAGAATCAATTATATCAGTCCTTCATAAGTAGTATAGGTTATTTGTGTACTGACCACAAAGACCCGTCTAACGCTTTTGCAATCGTTATGTCTGAAGACACCGAAAATGATGGTGAAGGTGGTGGTACCGGTAAGAGTTTGATAGCTCAAGCAATTCGTCATGTGGTCCGTGTTGTAACAATGGATGGTAAGACATGGAAACCAGAAAACGATTTTGCTTTTCAAAAGATACAAAGCGATACGAAAGTCGTATTCGTGGATGACCTTACCAAGTACTTCAAAATCGCTGGAATATACAATGCTATTAATGGTTTTCTAAATATTGAAAAGAAAGGGAAGGGAGCTTTCGATATTCCTTTTTCCGAGTCTCCTAAATTTCTGCTTGCCACTAATTACGATATCGTAGACGATAAGATCCATGTGAGAAGGCGACTAAAGCGGTTGTATTTCACAAAGTATTTTAACGAAGCTAAAACCCCTCAGACAGAATTTGGAAAAAGGTTGTTTGATGACTGGGACGATGATGAATGGAATCAGTTCTATAACTCTATGTTTATGTATATCCAATTCTTTTTGAGGAATGGATTTGTCCAGGGTAATGAGACTAAAAACATCCAAACAAAGAAATTGAAATTGAAGATTGGCCAACATGGTGAAGAGTTCATAGAATTCATCCATAGAGTTATCCATGAAGGGAATGGTTATGTAGGTACAAAAAGCTGCTGGATCAGATTTAAAGATGAAGTTGGTGACTCACGAATTAAATATGCCAGGTTTAAAGAATGGATAGAATTTTATTGCAAGCAAAACAACATTGGAGTTGAAATCAGTGTGCATAGAAGAGAAGAAAAGAAACAATCGTGGACAGTATTCACCATAGAGGATGGCGTGGAACTTCCTTTTTAAAATTTAATCAGAGTTTACTAAAAGTAGTAAACTCCTATACAATTGACTGATTTTCAATCATTTAAATAAATTTCGGAATTTACTGGAATTTACTGAAAGTAGTAAATTCCCTCATAACTAATTGATAAATAAGCACTTATAGTCTTTTGGAGTTTACTCTCTATTATATATAGAGTTATAAAATAATAATATAGAGATAGAGGCATAGGAGACCAGGGAAGAATTAATAAAACTGAAGCAGCATGTATCGAAAAAGGTAAAGTAAACTCCAAATTGACTTAAAGCTCTGATTGTGTGCAAGTTGCAACGGAGTTTACTCGAAAAAGTAAATTCTGAAAAATGAAAAGTAAACTCCAAAAACTGAAAAAAGAATCTTATGAAAAGAAAAAACACACTTACTCCACATCAAAAGCAGCTCCTGAAGCTCTTATTCAAATGCTCCAGCATTCGAGTGCAACATGTCCAGGCGAAACTAAGAGTATCGTTCTTTAAGGCCGTAGAGCTTATAGAATGGGCTTCACTGCTTGGACTGATATCAAATGACCAGCCACGGGAGATCTATCATGAGAAGGTAAAACAAGCATTGATATGATAAGCCACTACATAAAAAGATCGCCAGAGATGAAAACATTCAAGGAAACATTCAAGCACCCTCTACAAATATCATCATGCCATTAGAGAATTTCGGACAAAATCTGAGGAGTAACACATTCGCTCAAAGACCTGCAGACGCTGCGAAGTATGGTGGTAGACATAAAAGCCTTAAGTCCAGGTACGATCAGATCATGAATTCAGATGGTGGAATCATGTGGATTGATAAGCAAGACATAAGAGAGCGCAAAGTCAAGCGTAAAATTGGAGATAAAGAGATCCAAGTGGACCAGATAGGCGTGAAGTTGTCATCGAGGGATAAGGTCATTTATAAGCTGAGCAAGATTATTGATAGCTCTAAGGATTCGACTGCACTCAATGCGATCAAGTTTCTCTTTGGAATTGAAAAAGATGACAGCAAAATTAAGAACCAGGTCAACATTCAAAACAACATTGAATCAAACAGCAATCCTGGAGATGAAGATGCAACTTATATAATCACATTCTTTAAATGAAGAAAATTTAATGAAACCTACAGAGACTATAGTATTAAACGAAGACCAGAAGCAACTGATAATAAAAGTCCTGCAGGGGTATATCGGATACGCTGCTGTCATTTTCACAGAAAAATCCGATGATCAATTTTATGAGGAGATAGATCCCATTTATGAGGTACTTGAAGCCTTTGGAGTAGACCAGGACAAAGCAGATGATAATATTGTGAGATCCTTTTCAAACATATTCGCTAATGAGAAAGCAGGCAATGTGAGTGATGAAACAACCCTGCAGCAGTCAAGCAATGTACGTACTTAAAGGCGTATACACGTACATTCAAACGTACGTGTATACATACACACGTACATACGTGAAGATGCAAGTACGTACACACATACACACAATTGTAAAATGAAATATTGAGATATGTCCAAGCTAGAAAATTTCAAAGGCAAACAAGGATCTAATTCCTTCAAGCACCGTCCAGAAGATGCAGCCTCTTATGGTGGGCGCCCTGTTGGCTTTAAGAAGGAATTAAGGCAAATTTATAATGAGAATGGTGGCGTCATATGGGTAGAAGCATATGAGGTAATAGAGAGGTCGTATGAAGGAAGAAAGCAGTACGGTTTGCAACTGCCAAAGAAGCTGGCATTAGTTGCGAAGCTTAATAACTTGATAATGACTGCTAAAGATTCAGTTAGCTTGCAAGGGATTAAATTCCTATTCAAGGACATACTTGCTGAAGACACTAAGAGCGAAGTCACGATCAACAACAACCAAATCGAAATCAACAAAACTAATGTCCAGTATATAGTTGTCTCATCTCTGGACCAGGTACCAGAAGAGCACCAACATAAATTATTGATTCAAGAAACTCCTAGAACGTTGCCAGCTCCTTACAACTCAGAGCAAGCAGTCAGAGACAAATACGGTATTATAGATTCTTAAAAAATTATAGTGATGGCAGACAATTGTTACAAATTATTTATTCTCAATGGTCCCAATGGAGTGACAGAAGTTCCAGTTGAAGGCTCTGTGGTGCGTGTTAGGAACAGAGGATCTTTTTCTAACCTTAACGAAATTCAGATTGATGGCTTATTGAACTTTAACTTACCGATGGGCCATCCATCGGTAGAGGCTATTATGAATCGAGCCTGGTGTCCTGGTGTATCCATATTGGACCAAGAGCCGTACAAAATTAGGTTAATGATTGGCCATGAAATACAGCCACAGAAATATCTGTTTTGTGGAAATTTATCAGAAACCGGAAAGTCATTCTCTGTCAGTGCTAGATGGCAAAGAGACAATTTCATTACTGCAGCGAATGAATGCAGGCTTTGCGATATATTCAAAATGGAATTACCTGACATCGTTAATGGAGGAACATTTGAAACATGTGACACGATCCAATTACCTGGTCCAATAACTGCACCAACTATTCAAGACGTAATTAATGACGGGCTTAATAATTATCTCTGGGACTCCTCACTGCCTCCAGCTTTATTAATTCCAGCTTGGTACGGTGGCACTACATATCAAGATGGCTTTTCAGAAGTGGACTTTAGACCGTGGTTCAACTTTCTGGCCGTACTAAAACAAGGTGCTTGCAAGATAGGATGGAAACTCAAAGCACCAATTTTTGAAAACTCCATGTTTAGAAGACTGTGGACTTATATCCTATCGAAAGACTATGGCAACCAAGCATTTATAAATCAGTACGGATCATTAGAGGCTGCATTCAATGCCTATAAATGGATTGTTGCGGTAACATCCGGCACTAATCTTTATACAACTGGATTTCAGCTAAATAATGACTATTGCATTAGCTTCAATCAGAATACTGCAGATCCTCAAGGGGTGGTATCTACAGGCACACCATGGACTTCTATAAATCACTACACTAACTTAATGCAGGGCGTCTGTCTCCGTTATAAGTTATTCCAAACAAATGAAGATTGGGAAGGATCTATAAAAATTTCTGTTTATCAGATTGATAACTCCTTACCTGTAGGAGGTGTACCAACACCAGCTGGTGGTAATATTCCAATATTTAATCCGGCATATAACTTGATCGCAGAGCAGAGTCATTCAATATCGTTTGATGAGGACAATCCAGAATTTATCCTGGAAGGAGAAATTGATATTGACTGTATTGATGTCAAGAAACCACAATTACTAGATCCTGGATCTATCTTCGTTTGAGAGCATCAAGGGATTGCTAGACAAATCAAATGAACTACCAGCTTAATCGACTCAAGAAATAATGTTGTTCTTTTAAGAGTGGACTGCTGACGCTTGTTAGTAGTCCACTCGGTTTTTATTTCCGTGCAAATTGATTGCATTTTAATTGTTTGGAAGTTGTGGTATATTAGTACTAAGAACTTCGACCAGCTTTATTCATCTAAACTCAATAGAATGATATTTTTTATATTTTGGATTCTGTTTTCATTCATTGTTGGTTCTATGGGATCAAGTAGAAAAATAGGATTTGCAGGTGCTTTCTTTCTAAGCTTATTGTTGTCACCATTGATTGGTGTAATCTTTACTGCTACTTCTAAGAGCCTTCAAGAAGAGGCTATGCAGTTAGATACACAGAGAAATATTAAGTATTCAAATTTTGTAAATGCTCGTAATGCTAATCCAGATAATTTCACATTACCTGATCTACATGGAGAGGAAAAGTTTGTAAAAATTCATGGTAAAGATATTCCTAATTCAGAGATAGGTAAACCGCTTATTTTCAAATCATATAAAGTTAAAGACGGCAAAACAGTAAAGGAAGCAAAGCACGTGGCTATTGTCCATGCAGGGAATAAACGTATTATTATGACAATGCCATACGAAGGGACAATAAGAAGAATTCACAACCCGGATACGTTTTTAATGCCAGACGATCCTGTATATATCATTAGTTAGATCGTTAAGCTTTGGGCAGCTCTATTTTATTTAAGGACTTGGGCTTAATAGTTCTACTAGCGGAGTGCTTTGTCCAGATAACCTTAGGTCCATACCAGAAGGACTATTTCCTCTTACTCTAATTTCTCCGAAATGGTCATCAAATATCCTAATGTTAAGTTTTAAATCACTTATGCTTTTTGATATTAGAGGATTAGGGTGCTCTTTCAAGAAGATATTTTTATTTGTTATCCAGGAGTTTTTACTTATTGAGAGAATATCATTTATACCTTGAATTGTAGGAAGTCTATTCTTTGCTTTATAAGGTGTTAGTTTTATTATACTGTCATTACCAAAGGTTACTTTATTCCAGTCCAACTTATTGAAACTAGATGGAGATCCATGATGAGGTGCTTTAAATACATGTGCTTTATATCCTTCTTCTGACAAGTTTTCTATAATTGGAGATAGGCCCAGTCCAGGAATTGAGCTATAAGGGATATCACCCGGTAGCAATACATTGTAGCAATTAGACGAAACCCTTAACACAACAGAGTGAAGATTGAATTCATGAGCAATTGGCAATTTGTAGGGCATCAACTCTTCTTCATTGTAAAAGTATTGAAGTGCATTATCCAATTCTCTGATATAACATTGATCAAAATATTCAATTGATTGCTCGCTAGGAGACAGTACATCAATTTTGCAATCGATGAGATTTACAATTACATCCCCTTTTTTTAAATATGTTGGTTTAATAGTTTTTTGGTCTAAAAAATCTAATAGTTTCTTAGTTTGTCCAATACCACTTATTTCGACTAGCTCTTCCGTGTGAAAGTCAAGAATTGATCTAAAGCTATCTAGGTTAAAGAAAAAAGGTAAGCATACTTCACAGTTTACGCATTGATTAATTAGTTCTATCATTCCAGATATATGATCTCTATGACCATGTGTAAGAATCACCTTAATCACATCATTAGGATCCAACCCGTGCTCATACATGTATAACAAAGGTTGAGGTGTCTTTTGTAATGAGTTATTAAAACAATCAACGATAATAATTTTACTATTTGGAAGAATCAGAAGAATTGATTCACCATTACTTTTGCCGCCTCCGAGAAGAATTGAATGTAAAATGTTGTAGTTATTTTAAATATTTCTCTTGAAAATCTAATAATGTTGGAGAAGGTGGTCTATACTTTATGAATTCAAACTTATATTGCTTTCGCATTAAGTGGTCCCTATACAATAGGAGAATAAAGGTGCTGCCTTCCTGGATATACTTCTGATTGTATTTACTTACTTCGCTTATTTCTTGGACTAATTCTCCGTATTTATCAATAAGTGGATCATATATGTTTGCTGTGAATTCAGTTTCAGAAATGCTTTTAATTACTCCCTGCCATGAATACTCAATCAACAACGGCTCTCTTGCCTCATCCTTTGTTGAGTCATAGGTGGTAGACAATATTTCTGTATTGCAAACTGTCATGAGTGGACAATGTTTAAAAGATAGTTACATATTTCTATAGACTTTTTGAAGATCATGTCTTGGTCGTTATGGAATCTATCAAATATCTCTTTTTTGGTCAATTGGATTTCATTTATTACAAATATGTGCAAATTATGTTGAAATTCTGGCTCAATCTTATAGCATTTTGAAAGTATAATTCTTCTATTCAGATTAAAGTTCCTATGCGAAAGATTATCCACAAATTGAACTGCATCAGACCACGAGCCATTAACAATGCCATCTTCTTTTAATTTTGGTACTGTAAACTTAGTAAGTGAGCTCTTTACATGATTATTATTCCTCAGTCTTGTATGTAGATTCACCCTAAAACTGTATGATGAATCAACTGTTGATCTTAATAATCTCAGAATAGAAATGAATTTGTCAAGCAGTATGGGGTAAGTGGCAGAGGAGTACGTTTTTATTTTAAAATAGTCATAGTCAATTTCAAAATACAGGATCTTTGAGTTGTACTGTACAATCTCATCTCTGGTATAAGATTTATACTGGTCCATCTCCTCAACATCTATAATTTTATTCTTGACCAACCAAGGTAAAGAATAGTGCTGAGGATCAAAGCTTCCTTTGATTTGGAATGAATATAATTCCTCAACAGGCTTAGTATTATAGTTTATCATGAAAATATAAATAACAATTTGTATTCCACATTAAAACAACATTTGTATGCAAATTGTATGTAAATTCTTTTGAGAGGACGTCTTGTAAAAAAGCCAGCACATATAATGTGCTGGCTTTCAACACTTTAGTTCGTCGGGGTAGCAGGATTCGAACCTGCGACCCCCTGTTCCCAAAACAGGTGCGCTAACCGGACTGCGCTACACCCCGAAACTCAGTGAGAGTCAATGACTCCACTTTAAGTATGAGCTAACAATTCAGCTTATCCTCAAAGCGGGGCAAATGTATTATTTTTTATGATATCCCTATGATTTATTGCCTTTAAATTAGAAGCGCATCATCATACCTAGTTACCAATCTGTCAATACAAACCAAAAATCACTGTCTTTTTTAGCGGTGAGAGGGGGATTCGAACCCCCGGTACCTGTTTCCAAGCACGCCGGTTTAGCAAACCGGTGGTTTCAGCCACTCACCCACCTCACCGAAGGCGGCAACTTTTCTTCTTTAGAATAGTCGAGCGAGGCGCAAAGATAAATCCTGATTCATTCAATTCCAACAGTTTATGCGTTTATATTCTCCTTATCTCCTTATAGCTCTAATCGTTGTAGCAACCAAATTATATTTTGTAGAATGTAAAGGCTCAATCGCTTTTAGCTAGCTTTTGTCTTCCATATGTTTAAAATGGAAGGTATGTAGTTGTTCTATAGACATTTGTATTGTTTTTGTAGGTAATAAATTAGCTTTATATCGATATTTTCGCCCTTACGACTGTGTTTCTCCAGAATTCACTATACGTAATCATAGAATGAAATGCATGTATGATAAAATCGGTATCACATACCATCAATGAGAAACATCCCTTAATTCTAAATAGATTGGTAAAGCTTAATCATTTGCTGCAGATCGTGGCTGTGTCACTGATTGCATATATGATGTTTGACGAGTTCAATCTAGCAAACCCCCTCAGGTTCAGTATCTTGATGTTCACCCAAATTTTTCTTATTTATTTGACATTCTGGCACAAATGGACGAACACCAATATCCTGATGTTCTTCATCATATCGGCCAGTTGCTTGACGGCTATATCAGCCGTCATTCCTGAATTGCGCTTTGAGGGATTGTTTTACATTAATTTGGCTGTTCAGGCCATTATCCTATCTAATGAAAAACAGTGGAATCTGATCTATCTACTTGTTGCTTTTCTACTGACAGGAATTTCACTCACTGCTGAACTAATAGGTTGGACTAGTGATGGTTCATTTAATTTTGTGGTGAATAGGTTTATCGTTGTCATCTTTTTCATCTGTGATTTATGTTTTAAACTCTACATAACCATTAGTTCTAACTACTTAAGACTTCAAAATTTAATAGATAGGAATATTGTAAACGAGCAATACGCTAACTTATTCAATAATTCATTTGATCCCATTTTCCTAGTAGACTCTAAAGAGAACAGAATCATCGAATGCAATAATTCAGTTTCAAAATTATTGGGTGTTCCTAACCAAGAGATAAAAGGCAAAAGCATAAATGAATATTTAGCCTTACAAAACCTTTCAAATGAAAAATTGATCAAAGAACTGGAGGTTAAATCAGCAAACAATGATGTAGAAACAAATCAAGACATTTTTCATGGAAATTGTGTGTTTAATCATGTAGATAGCTCGATAAGACATTGTCTCGTTCAAGTCGTACCATTGGAAAATCAAGAAGGGTTTGTATATCTAGTCTGCGTTGATCGGACTGAAGAAATTGAAGCAAAGCAACAACTTGAACAAGCAAATCAAAACCACAGAAATATTTTTGATAATAATTTACTTGGTGTCAATTCATTAGACGCACAGTCTATATTCACGCAAACAAATCATTCTTTTTGTGAGATGCTTGGATACGGAAAAGAAGCATTGATCGGCAAATCAATTATTGGCTTTGTACATGAAGACTCTATTTCTGAAATTACAGAATTGTTCCAGCTTTTAAAACAAGGAGAAATTCATTCTTTTATCCAAGAAATAAAATTTAATCGAGCAGATGATAATGTCTTACAGACGCTTATTTCTGTCAGAGGTGTTTATGAAGAAGAGGTACTCACTCAAGCCATCTGTACGGTTCAAGATATTTCACAAAGAAAAGAAGTCGAACAATCTTTAATCCAATCTGAGTCGAAATACCGAAAAATATTTAATAATTCCTTGAGTGGACTAGCCATTGTAAGTAACTGGATCTTTTTAGATATCAATAAGTCTTTAGCTAAAATTTTAGAAGTAGATATATCTGAAATTATAGGAAAAAACCTGTTAGATTATGTCCATCCAGATGATTTAGAATATGCCAAAAAAGAAGGTCGGTCTTTAGCAGATTATCCCGACGGACAAAAGCAAATAATGTTGAAGATAGTAGTTGGAGATAAAATAAAAAGAATGCTGATAAGTATGACCGAAAATGAATCTCCTTATGGGGATTACAGAAGTATCGGCATATTGAATTTTAGTGATTTAACTGAATTGTTGGAAATGCAAACCAAGTTAAATGAACGTCAAGCGATTTATGAAGCACTAGTGAATAGCTCCTTTACTGGCATTGATGTATGTGAATATGTCTATAATGAAGAGACGAGAAAAAGTGAAGTTAAATTGATATTCAGAAATAAATTACTATCGTATTATTTAAGTGATCTGGATAACGAGAATGAATTCATATCATTCGAGAGCTTAAGAAAAATCACTCCTGACAGGTCTCTTGATGGACAAACTTCATCAAAAGCATATAACCAAATTGTCAAAGAGCTGATTAACAATAAAAAAGTCAATTTTGATTGGAGTTTTAAATGCGATGATGGTATTCATGACTTTAATGTCTATATCCGACTTACTCAAGTCGATGGCAAGTCACTAGTAATCAGAAATTTCTTAGATATAACCGAAAAAAGAAAGAAGGACAAAATTATTCTGAATCAACTTTATGACATAAATAAAAAGAAAGATAAATTAGAAAAATACATCGAGTCAAATTTGCAGTTGGAGAATTTTGCATATATAGCTTCACACGATTTAAAAGCACCATTACGTACAGTTTCTAGTTTTGCTTATTTATTAAAAAAGTCATCTTATGAAGAGCTAAATGATAAAGGAAAGAAGTATTTGGATATAATTATTTCTAGCTCAGCCAGTATGCAAGTGTTGATTCATGACTTACTTCAATTTGCAAGAATAAATCAAGACAAATTAACCATTAAAAATATTGATGTAAGAAAGTTTTTTAATCGCTGCATCGAAAATATTAATCAGGACATTATCGATAGTAAAGGCAAAATTGAATTTTTAAATATTCCTAATACCATTGCTGCGGATGAAGTTAAACTAGCTCAATTATTTCAAAATTTAATTCGAAATGGGTTGAAATTTAAGCGAAGCGGAGTTGATCCTGTTATTAAATTAAATTGTCAAGAAAACCCTTCTGAATGGATATTTACAGTATCGGATAATGGCATTGGTATTCATGAAGATAATCGAGAGAAAATATTCGGAATATTCAGTAAACTGCACAGCGAGGATGAATTTGAAGGCACAGGCCTAGGACTCACGATAAGTAAGAAAATAGTTGAAAAACATGGTGGAAAAATCTGGCTTAAATCAAAAGTCAATGAAGGCACTACCTTTTATTTTTCTATCCCGAAACCAACTGCAAATAATGGAGACATGCAACAATTCCAACAAAGTTTACAGGATGCGTCAGACTCAACTGTTTCAACATCTATGTCAATGCCTAATGTCTGAATGAACCCATATTTACAAAGTCTTTTATGCGATAACTCTTTTAATCTATTACAAATAATTGTACCACCACGGACTACATAAAACACAGGTCAAACTTGCTGTATTAGATGAAATAAAAAAAGCAGTTTCCAATGAAGAAAACTGCTTTTAATTATCTTTTTAATATCCTTTATTTATTCAGGAACATTTGCCGGATTTAATAGATCGTAAAATTGATCGATTTTTGGCAATATAATGATCCTTGTGCGTCTATTCGCTGATTTTCCTTCTGGTGTATCATTTCTTGCCAAAGCATTCCATTCACCTCTACCAGCAGCAATTAGTCTGTTAGGATCAACTCCGTACTTAGTTTGCAAAGCTCTCACTACTGAAGTAGCTCTTTTGACACTCAAATCCCAGTTGTCCTCAAAACAAGAACTTCTTATCGGATCATTATCTGTATAGCCTTCAACCATGACTTCTAGATCAGGTTTAGATTGTACAATAGTGGCAATTTTACCCAACACCTCATTCGCTCGTGGAGTCAGATTGGAGCTTCCAGATTGATACAACATCTTGTCTGATAGATTGATAAATACAACTGTCTTATCAACTTTTATTTCAACATCATTGTCTTGAATACCACCAGCCAATACGCTTTTTAAATTTACAGCTAGAGCCAAATTGATCGAATCGGCTTTAGACTTAGCGTTTTGTAATAATTGGATGTATTCGTCCTTACCTTCTAATTGAGAAAGCGTTTCTTTAATGTTTTCATTAGCCGATTGAGACAATACGGTTAAATCACCGACCTGTTCCACTTGCTTGTCACGTTGGTTTCGTATATCCTGAATTTGATCTTTTAGGTCGTCGATTTGTTCCTGACGCAAATCCAGATTACTTTCAGCACTTCTTAGTTGGCCCCTCAATCGTTCCTTATCCTGCTCGCACACATTTAATTTTTCAGTATAGTCGCTAATGGTTTTACCATACTTATCCAATGTAGTATTGGCGGATGCTAAGTCAGTTTCTAATGTAGCTATTTGATTTTTTAGACTACCACATGATGGCAAAAGGACAGTGCCAATCAAAAAGAATAAACAAAATTTGATGTATTGATTCATTTAATAAAATTTGAAGTCAAGAAATTGGTTCTATACCAAAAGGAGAATTGTTTGGCTGATTTATAACGTGAAAGTTTTGTCTGTTGTCAAGACGAAAAACGCGGTGAATGTAGGTATTCACGAGTATTTTCAACGATGAGAACAGATAAAAGATCAAGTAAGAAACAGTCAAACTATTTTCATTTTGGTATAAAAGTTCAGAACTAAATATTAAGTACAAGAATATTGCCAATTTAGATCTATTGCAAGCTATTCAGGAACAAGCTCCGCAGATTCAAAGATGTAGTTCAAGTGATCCAAATCTTCCACATTAAGTTTTAGCTTCCCCTTAAACGTGACGCGTTGATCCATTCGTAAGCCATGGTCTTTATCCTTTAATAAAACATCTACGACTGATTCAGGTCCCGCACCGCCACAAAAAAAACATTGTGAATATGGATATTTTGAAAGAATAACGATCTCTTCATCTTCTGCCTCTATCAATAATACAAAGCCTTCTAAGCTCACATCCTGCCCTTCATAAGCTTTTATGTCTTCACCAAATACTGGGTATGGAATGTCAAAACCAAATTCTTCGTTGTACTTATATTCCATCGTCATATCAGCGAGTATCATCCAATCAATTTTTTTTGTCTCATTGAATGATTCTGACAGAGGAAAGAAGAATAAAAGCAATAATTGAATTAACATAAGTAGAAATTTTATGGTTTAATACCTTTCTTTTTATCCTGTTCTCTCTTTTTAGCCATCTGCATTGGATTTAATTTATCCTTTACTTTGTGGCTTTTAAAGACTTGAAACTGTCCTGGTGTCGACGGCGGACTCATTGTGTTATTATCCGTATCTATATCAGCTGTTTCATAGTAGGGATCAACAACTATATGTTCAACTTTTTTATTTTTTACAAAAGACTTACTAAAGCCACCTTCATTTTTTCTCCAAATCTCAACTGGAATTTTTTGTACTTCTGTTGTACCATCTTCATATTGCCATTCAAGAATGACAGGCATTACCAATCCCCCTTTATTTGTAAAATGTAATTGATAATAGTGCTTGTCTGAAAAGTTAGCTTCTTTTTCTTCTTTCGTGAAATGCTCATTGAAATTTATTAACGTAGTACTGCTAATGCTGTCTTCCGTTTCCCATGGCCTATAGCTGTTATAAAAATCTTTAAGTGTCTCATCTTGATCAACTAAGAACTCTACACCTTCTTCAATATTTTTTCTTCGACTGATGTGGTTGAATGGCTGTGTTAGTTTTCTTTCAAAAGATCTTTCTTGAGTCTCAGGATCATTTTCTAAATCTGCAATAAAATAATCCACACTGTCCAATGAAATATCTACAGCATCAATACTGTAAAACCACCCTCTCCAAAACCAATCTAAATCAATACCACTTGCGTCTTCCATCGTTCGGAAAAAATCTGCAGGTGTTGGATGCTTAAATGCCCAACGTTTACCAAATTCTTTAAATGCATGGTCAAATAGTTCTCGTCCCATGATCGTTTCACGTAGAATGTTTAACGCTGCTGCTGGTTTATCATATGCATTAGACCCATAATTGATGATGTTTTCGGTATTTGTCATAATCGGTTCCAACTTATCTTTTGGGGAAGCCATATAATCAGCAATTCCCATCGGGGCGACAAACCAATGATTATAGTTTGAATCAAATTCTGCTTCAGCAATAAATTGCACAAAACTATTCAAACCTTCATCAAACCAAGCCCATTGTCGCTCATCACTGTTGATGATCATTGGATAATAATTATGCCCAACTTCATGAATGATGACAGTCAATGCTGCATATTTTGCTCTCTCGGTATAAGTCCCATCTTTCTCTGCTCTCCCTGGATTAAAACAAATCATCGGGTACTCCATCCCATTAGCTGCTTCCACCGATATAGCCACAGGGTATGGATAGGGTATAGAATATCTACTATAAACATCCAACGTGTGCTCAGTAGCTTTGGTAGAGTATTTACTATATATAGGATATGCTTCCTTTGCATAATAACTCATGCACATCACACGATCACCAAGTTCATTGATATGGGGCATCGCATCCCAAATGAATTTTCTACTTGCTGTCCACGCAAAATCTCTTACATTTTCTGCCTTGTAATGCCAAGTTGTTGTACGGTTGGATGGCGATTGTTGCTCCATTGCTTTTGCCTCATCTAGTGTCACAATTTCAACTGGCTCCGTTGACGTTTTTGCAGCTTCCCATCGTTGCTTCTGAGTGCCTGTCAATACACGATCATAATTCTGACATTCACCAGTAGAACCAACGACAAAGTCATCTGGTAAGGTCATTTTTACATCATAATCTCCAAAGGTCAAAGCAAACTCACCTCGACCGGTAAATTGATTATTTTGCCATCCTTGATTGTCTGTGTAAGAGCACATTCTAGGAAACCATTGCACAATTGTGTAAAGGTAATTCCCATCATCCTCAAAATATTCATAGCCTCCTCTTCCCCAACTTTTAGAATTGATGCGATCGATCAAGTAATAATGCCAGTCTATATTGAATGATACACTCTCTCCAGATTTCAATGCCTCAGGTAGGTTAATTCTCATCATCGTTTTATTGATGGTATAATTAAGCGCTTGTCCGTTTGCATCTGTAACAGATTGTATTTTATGTCCGTATTTATCCAAAGATTCAACATAGCTTATCCTTTCTAAATCGTCTTTACTCATGTGTGACTTAATGCTGCTTGGCTCCATGTAGTGCTTATCGGCTTCAGGACTGTGCTCATTTTCATCCAATTGAAGCCATAGATAACTCAGTGCGGTAGGGGAGTTGTTGTGATAGGTAATTGTCTCTTTACCATCCAATCGATGTTCTTTAGTGTTGAGCGTACAATCTATAGTGTAATCCGCTTTCTGCTGCCAATAATCCGGTCCTTGATTTCCATCTATATTTCTATATCTGTTAGGAGAAGGTAACCAAGAATCAATTTGCTCAAACTTATTTCCGTGATTTGAACGATCAGGCTGATTCTGCGCGAACAACGAATCCGACTGCAACGTAAAACAACAAATCAGTATAGAAAATATAATACGCTTCATCAATGTGTGATTTAGAGTGTAAAAATAGAAAGCTGAGCCTATCTTTTCAGTTTCTTATCATTTGTTTAACAAGCTCAAGTCATTTCTCGGAAAATAACGACAATTTCACCCTTAATTGACGGTTTTGAGCTGTAGTAATTGATCATATCGTCAACAGATTTAGTCTCGATCTCTTCGAAAACCTTGGTAATTTCTCTGGCTACACAAACTTGGACATCAAGGCCTATGTAGGTTTTGATTTCATTTAGACATTTCAACAAACGAAATGGAGATTCATATAAGACAACAGTCGTATGTAACTCCTTCAACATTTTCCACTTGGTTTGCCTCCCTTTTTTATGTGGCAAGAAACCAGCGAAATAAAAGGCCTCGCTAGGTAATCCCGAAGCGGTAAGCGCAGGTACAAAGGCTGTAGGCCCTGGAAGTGGGACTACTGTTACCCCAGCTTCTCGAGCCTTTCTGACAAGCAAAAATCCAGGGTCAGAAATCCCTGGAGATCCAGCGTCTGATACTAATGCCATACTGATACCTGTTGATAACTGTTGTATGATGTCGTCAGCTTTTTTATGCTCATTGTGCGAATGAAAGGATCTCAATTGAGTGTCTATAAGATGATGCTTGAGAAGCTTACCTGTCTGACGAGTATCTTCCGCAAGAATCAGATCTACCTCTTTCAGAACTTCAATAGCTCTTAATGTAATGTCCTTCATATTACCAATCGGCGTAGGCACTAGATAAAGCATAAGCAAAAATAGTGAAATAAAGCCTTCCAAATTTTCATTTGCTACACAAGCCACAAATTTAGTCTTTTCATTATAGAGGCTATGGCAATTGAGTAGTAGGTGCGTCATACGCAAAGCCACTAACTTCTGTCCGCCTTACTGCAGCCCTTTGTTGAAAATTCACCCTTAATGATGAATTGATATCATATTTTAATGAATAAATACGTTTCTCATTCCGATGATGAGATTGAATCACTTTTATCTTCTCTTTGCGTTATGTTGTGTTGCATTCAATGCCAATGGGCAAGACAATAATGAGTGTAGTTCCGCACGATTAATCACCAACACAAACGACTTTTGCGATGTTTTTTCTAATGAAAATGCAACTGATTCTGAAATAATGGACAATGGTTGCTGGACGACAGATCCCATTAAGGATGTGTGGTTTAGATTTACTGCTCGAAGACAAGGGATGTTGATTCGAATTTTTTCAGGTAGAGACGTAGACGACGGTTTTGGGAGTGCACGTATTCAAGTCTTTTCTGGCATCTGTGGTGAATTGTTAGATCTTGAATGTTTCCCGCTAATCAGCAATACGAATCTGGATGAATTTGAATTGTATTTGAATACACTTGAAATAGGCGTAGAGTATTTTATTAGAATTGATTCGAAAAGTGATCAAAGAGGTAATTTCCAACTTTGCCTTAACTCATTCAATCCTTTGATCCAACCGTTCCAAGATTGTGAAGATGCTCGGACGTTATGTAATACCGAATCTTTTTCAGTCAATTTCTTGTCGGGAGGAGGTGACGATAATAATGAACTTGTTGGTACTTGCTTAGACCCTCAGGTAATCGCAGGAATTAATGGTCCTTCAGAAACAGGATCCATATGGTATGTATTCACTTGCCGAAACCCTGGAGATTTGGTTTTTACCTTGACATCAAATCGTGAATTGAATAGAGAATTAGAACCAAATCCAGAAGAAGACCTTGACTTTGTTGTTTTTGAATTGCCAGATGGCATTAATGAAAATGGACCCAATAATTGTGACAATAAACAATTCCTTCGCTGTATGGCATCAGGCATCACTACTGGTGCATCGGATGAATTCAATAGACCTTGTTTAGGTGCTACTGGACTTAGACAAGGTGAGACGGATATCGTTGAAGAGGCAGGCTGTAGTGGGAATGGAGATGATAATTTTCTAGCACCAATTCCGATGACAACTGGAACGTCATATGCATTAGTCGTCAATAATTTTAGTTCAAGTAATTTTGGCTTTACCATAGACTTTGATGGAACGACAGGAACATTCGTTGGACCTGAAGCAGAGTTTACTACAGATCAAACTGTTTTGTTTTGTGATGAAGAAATTACATTTACTGACCAGTCTCTTCCTGGAATAGATGGTCAATTAAGCTATCTCTGGAATTTTGGAGAAGAGGCGTTTCCTGTAGAACGTGAGAGAACTCAAGGTCCGCACACAATTAGCTACGAGTCATTTGGCGAAAAATTTATTTCACTACAAGTGACGAGCGGCGATGGTTGTGTCAGCGTTGATATTTTAGATTTAGATGTCGGTACCTGCTGTGATCCTGCATTTTCTAATTTGGATTACGGTAGCTTACCCGATACCATAGATTGCCCAGGAGATCAAACCGGTGTTTTTCAATTGGATGCTATTGATGAAGGTCATGGAGGTGTTCGATTTTCTTTTGATGATGGTGTGAATTTTACTTCTCGTACATCAATTGATATGCTCAGTGCAGGAGATTACCAAGCGCTTGTCCAGGATAAAAAAGGCTGTGAAGACGTTGTAGAGCTGACAATTCCAGAAAGGCCTGGAATTACCATTCGAGCGCAAGCGGACCCTGCTGTGTTAGGTTTAGGAGAATCGACAACATTAATTGCAGAATTGGATGACTCTCCAATGAATGTGACAACACAATGGAGCCCAAATCAGTTTGTTGATTGTGAGGAATGTCTTACCACCATTGCAAGACCTGTCATACCTACAGAATTTGTCATCACAGCAGAAAATGAATTTGGTTGTACGTTTCCCGCTAATGTTTTTGTTGAAATCGATGCCAATTTTGACGAACAAGTGTATGCACCTAATGCGATTACACCAAATGGAGATGGCATAAATGATTATTTCAAGTTATTTGGAAGCTTAGCAGTAGCAGGTATTGATAATTTAAAAGTATTCAACCGTTGGGGAGATTTGATGTATAATGAGTCGAATCTACCAATAGAGGATGATTTTTCTATTGGATGGGATGGTACATTCAATGGGACAGCCTTGAATCCAGGGGTGTTTACTTGGGTAGCTGATGTCAGATTCATCGACGAAACAGTCTTAGTATTCAAAGGAACCGTTAATTTGATCGCTAATGAAAGATAGTCTGCTCATAACAGCGTGCCTTTTTTTGTTTCTTTTGTCATCATGCACGAGTGACAAATTAGAATCAGTAGCTAATGACGACCAAGAATACGCTAAAGATGAAACCTTATTCGATGTCGAGCTGTCGTATTCTGACTCTGCCGTTGTTCAAGTGCGTATCATTAGCCCAATGTTGGTTCGTAAAAAAGAAAATAACGAACTTCTAGAAGAATTTCCGAAAGGACTTCATGTGGAATTTTTAAATGCTAGTGGAAATGTATCTTCCTACTTAGATGCCAAATACGCTACCAGATACGAACGTAAAGGAATAGTCATAGCAGAAGACAGTGTTGTTGTATACAATAGACTTAACGAAAAATTAGAAACGTCTCAATTAACTTGGGATGAGAAAAACCAAAATCTAGAAACTCCACGATTTGTCAAAATCACAAGACCTAAAAAGGGAGATACGATTTATGGCTTCGGCTTAACAGCAGACCAAGAATTCAATAGATTTGAATTGAAAGAGGTCTCAGGGAAGTCTAAATTTGATAATCTGGTGAATTCGGTGAAATAAAGCTCGGATTAAGTGACTGATTCGATTATCATACCGTCATCATGTATGTCGGAAACAAAACTACGTGATTATTTTAGGCATCCTTATTTGTTTATTACTATCTGCTTTCTTTTCAGGAATGGAAATGGCATTTATATCTGCAAATAAGCTAGAACTCGAACTTCTCAAAGAGAAATCTACTCGCAAATCATCAATCATATCTAAATTTTATTCCAAATCAGATTCCTTCCTAACGACGATGCTTGTCGGGAACAATATTGCTCTTGCAGCATTCACGTTCTTTATGACTAAGTTTTTAAGCGAACATGTCTTGATCACATTAGATGAAGGCTTTTTATTCTTATTTGTCACCACCATCGTATCAACTGTAATCGTACTCTTATTTGGAGAATACCTACCAAAATTATTTAGTAGCCTTCATGCGGAGAAATTTCTGTTCTTTTTCAGTATTCCTCTTCTAATATTCAAGAATTTATTGTTTGTACCTGTTCAATTCACGAACTTTTTTTCCAATACATTTTTGGCAACGAAAAACACTGACCAACAATCTGACAATGAGCAAATTATAGGTAAGACTGATTTAGAATATTTTATAGACGATGCCATAGATGATCAACAGGAAGATGCTATAGATAAAGACTTGTTTACGAATGTGCTAAAGCTAGATAAAATTAAGGTCAAAGAATGCATGATTCCGCGAACAGAAATTGTGTATGTGGATAGATCTAGTTCATATAATGATTTGATAGAAGTGTTTAACAAGCACAAACATTCTAGAGTCTTAGTGGCAAGTGAAAGTATTGAAAATGTACTTGGTTACATTCATCACCAACAATTATTGGAGGAATCTAATACATTGATATCCAGCATATTACCTATTCAATACATCCCTGAGTCGATGAATGTTAAAGACTTAATCTCCTTATTCCGAAAGGACAAAATGAGCATTGCCTGTGTGGTGGATGAGTTTGGAAGTGTATCAGGATTGATTACGATGGAAGACTTAGTAGAGGAGAT
This sequence comes from uncultured Saprospiraceae bacterium, assembly GCA_937997635.1. Lineage (GTDB taxonomy): Bacteria > Bacteroidota > Bacteroidia > Chitinophagales > Saprospiraceae > CALFUK01. Next base: position 118,032 of record CALLFA010000058.1, read on the forward strand.
TTTTGGAGAAATAGAAGACGAGCATGACAGCTCTACATTTACTGATATGCGTCTCGAAGATGGAGCCTATATCTTGTCTGGAAGAACGGAGTTAGATCAGTTAAAATTAAAATATCAAGAGCTGCCAATATACAATAGTGACTACCAAACCATATCAGGTTTTATAACCGCAAATTTTGGTAAAATCCCAAGTAAAAATGAGCGTGTTATTATTGAGAATTTTGAATTTATATGTGAGGAGGTGAGTGATACGAGAGTAGAACTTGTGAGAGTAAATAAATTAAACTAATACATTGATTATAAGTTATTTACATATTTATGAATAAACGCATATGAAATTGAGGTCTAGCCCTTTATATATAGTTAATTTAATAATTTGAATTTTATATTATATATTATTTTGCTAACAGCAGAATTTTTATGATGTTTGCTTGGTGTAATGCCCACGAAAACGTCTATTAAAAACGATTACTAAACTATTATTGCATAATATATTCCGAAATGTTGTTAAAATTTACAAAAATGTTCAAAACTAAAACGAACGCGATTCAACCCAGATTTAGGTTGATTGTTCCTTTTATTTTGTTCCTGGGAGTGATGTTGGTGTCTAACACCTCGTATTCACAGGTAAAGATAGGAGGAGATCCAGAAACCATTGACGATGGTTCTATTTTAGAACTTGAGTCTACTGACGGAGCGTTTATCCCTCCAAGAATGACTACTGCTCAAAGAGACGCAATACCTACTCCATTGCGTGGAGCTATTATATTTAATACTGAATCCAACTGTTTGGAAGTCAACAAAGGGTCTGACACGGATCCCATTTGGGAATGTATTGAAGGTCAAGTTGGTCCACAAGGTCCACAAGGTCCAGAAGGTTCACAAGGTCCAATAGGACCAGTAGGTGAGCAAGGTAAAGAAGGACCTACAGGTGCCGCAGGTGTAGCTGGTCCTCAAGGTGCAAGAGGCCCTGTCGGTCCTCAAGGAGAAACAGGAGCTACAGGTGCGACAGGAGCAACAGGTGCTACAGGTGCAGTTGGAGCTACAGGCGCAACTGGCCCTATTGGCCCACAAGGTCCAGCAGGTCCACAAGGAGAAACAGGCACAACTGGTGCCACAGGAGCTACAGGTGCAGTTGGAGCCACAGGCGCAACTGGCCCTATTGGTCCACAAGGACCAGCGGGTCCACAAGGAGAAACGGGAGCCACTGGTGCTACCGGAGCTACGGGCGCAGTTGGAGCAACTGGAGCAACTGGTCCTATCGGCCCAGCGGGTCCAGCAGGAGCTAATGGAGAAGATGGAGCTACCGGTGCAACGGGCGCCACAGGAGCTACAGGTGCAGTTGGAGCCACAGGCGCAACTGGCCCTATCGGTCCACAAGGACCAGCGGGTCCACAAGGAGAAACGGGAGCCACTGGTGCTACCGGAGCTACGGGCGCAGTTGGAGCAACTGGTGCAACTGGTCCTATCGGCCCAGCGGGTCCAGCAGGAGCTAATGGAGAAGATGGCGCTACGGGTGCAATTGGAGCTACAGGTCCAGCAGGCCCACAAGGTCCAGCAGGAGCCGATGGTCAAGATGGTGCTACAGGCGCTACTGGTGCAGTTGGTGCTACAGGCGCAGTTGGTGCAACAGGTCCAGCAGGTCCTCAAGGACCAGCAGGAGCTACAGGCCCAGCGGGTCCACAAGGAGAAAAAGGAGATACAGGCGCGACAGGCGCTACTGGTGCAACGGGAGCTACAGGCCAAGCAGGACCACAAGGTCCAGCGGGAGCTAATGGTCAAGATGGCGCAACTGGTGCAGTTGGTGCTACCGGTGCAACTGGAGCACAAGGTCCACAAGGAGATACGGGTGCAACTGGAGCTACAGGCCCAGCAGGAGCTAATGGCCAAGATGGTGCTACAGGCGCAACTGGTGCAGTTGGAGCTACTGGCGCAACAGGAGCACAAGGTCCACAAGGAGATACAGGTGCAACTGGAGCAACTGGTCCAGCAGGCCCACAAGGTCCAGCAGGAGCTAATGGTCAAGATGGTGCTACAGGTGCAATAGGTCCAGCAGGAGCTAATGGATTAAATTGTTGGGATGTAGATGGTGACGGTGTAGCAGATGGTGATGAAGATACAAACGGCGATGGAGTGTTTAACTCTGATGATTGTCAAGGTGCTGCAGGTGCAACTGGTGCTACAGGCCCACAAGGTCCAGCAGGAGCTAATGGTCAAGATGGCGCAACGGGAGCTACAGGCGCAACTGGTTTGACAGGAGCAACTGGTGCTACAGGCCCAGCAGGAGCTCAAGGTCCAGCAGGTCCACAAGGTACTGCAGGAGCTAATGGTCAAGATGGCGCAACAGGAGCTACAGGCGCAACTGGTTTGACAGGAGCAACTGGTGCTACAGGCCCACAAGGCCCAGCGGGTCCACAAGGTCCAGCAGGAACTAATGGTCAAGATGGCGCAACAGGAGCTACAGGTGCAACTGGTTTGACAGGAGCAACTGGTGCTACAGGCCCACAAGGCCCAGCAGGCCCACAAGGCCCAGCGGGTCCACAAGGTCCAGCAGGTCCACAAGGTGAAAAAGGAGACACAGGTGCAACTGGAGCTACAGGAGCAACTGGTTTGACAGGAGCTACGGGAGCAACTGGTTTAACAGGACCACAAGGTCCAGCAGGTCCACAAGGTCCAGCAGGAACTAATGGTCAAGATGGTGCAACAGGAGCTACAGGTGCAACTGGATTAACAGGTGCAACTGGTGCCACAGGCCCAGCAGGAGCTCAAGGTCCAGCAGGTCCACAAGGTACTGCAGGAGCTAATGGTCAAGATGGTGCAATAGGAGCTACAGGTGCAACTGGTGCTACAGGCCCAGCAGGACCTCAAGGTCCTGAAGGTCCACAAGGCCCAGCAGGAACTAATGGTCAAGATGGTGCAACAGGAGCTACAGGTGCAACTGGATTAACAGGTGCAACTGGTGCCACAGGCCCACAAGGTCCTGAAGGTCCACAAGGCCCAGCAGGAGCTAATGGTCAAGATGGTGCAACAGGAGCTACAGGAGCAACTGGATTAACTGGTGCTACTGGCCCAGCAGGTCCACAAGGCCCAGCAGGATCACAGGGTCCAGCAGGTCCACAAGGTGAAAAAGGAGATACAGGTGCAACTGGAGCTACAGGTGCAACTGGTTTGACAGGAGCTACAGGTGCAACTGGTCCAGCAGGTCCACAAGGAGAAGTTGGAGCTACAGGTGCAACGGGAGCTACAGGCGCAACTGGATTGACAGGAGCTACAGGCGCAACTGGTTTGACAGGTGCAACTGGTTTAACAGGCCCACAAGGTCCAGCAGGTCCACAAGGCCCTCAAGGTCCACAAGGAGAAGTTGGAGCTACAGGTGCAACTGGTGCTACAGGTGCGACTGGCTTAACAGGAGCTACAGGTGCAACTGGTGCAGAAGGCCCTGCAGGTCCACAAGGCCCTCAGGGTGAAGTTGGAGCTACAGGCGCAACTGGTGCTACAGGTGCAACTGGTCTGACGGGAGCTACAGGCGCTACGGGTCCAGCAGGTCCACAAGGCCCTCAAGGAGAAGTTGGAGCTACAGGTGCAACTGGTGCTACAGGCGCAACTGGTCTAACGGGAGCTACAGGTGCAACTGGTCCAGCAGGTCCTCAAGGAGAAGCTGGAGCTACAGGTGCAACTGGTGCTACAGGATTAACAGGAGCTACGGGTGCAACTGGTTTGACAGGAGCAACTGGTGCGACTGGCTTATCAGGCCCACAAGGCCCAGCAGGTCCTATTGGTCCACAAGGTCCAGCAGGCCCACAAGGTCCACAAGGTGAAGTTGGAGCTACAGGTGCAACTGGAGCTACAGGTGCAACTGGTTTGACAGGAGCTACAGGTGCACAAGGTGCTACAGGTCCGGCTGGAGAGCCAGGTGCTTCAGGTCCAGCAGGTCCACAAGGCCCTGAAGGTCCACAAGGATCTCCTGGTGCAACAGGAGCTACAGGTGCAACTGGAGCTACAGGTCCAGCAGGCGAAACAGGTCCTACAGGTCCAGCAGGAAATAACGGTGTTAGCTGTTGGGATACAAATGGAAATGGATTAGGAGATGCTGGTGAAGATACAAATGGAGATGGTCAGTTTAGTTCTGCTGATTGCCAAGGTCCTACAGGTGCAACTGGTGCAGTTGGCCCACAAGGTCCAGCTGGTTTAAATGGTCAAAACGGCGCAGATGGTGCTAATGGTCAAGATGGTGCAGACGGAGCAGTTGGTCCACAAGGTCAGCAAGGTCCACAAGGAAGACCTGGTGCCACAGGAGGTACAGGTGCAACTGGTGCAGTTGGTCCACAAGGTCCACAAGGTCCACAAGGTCCAGAAGGACCTAGAGGTCCATCAGGTCCAGCAGGTGGAATGTCAATGTGTAAAACTTCATTCTTAATTCCAGCGTGGACAGATGTAGTTAAAAATTCTACTGATAGTTTCGAAACACAATGTTTTGGAACGGTTACTTGGTCAGTTGTTGATAAAGATTGTTGGGGTGAAAGAGAAGGTGTGACATCTAATCCAGGTCTAAAAATCAGATATGAGTTTGAAACTTTGGATAGAATACCAACGTGTGCTTTAATTCAAGAATTCAGTAATGATATAGAAGGCGATTGTGTAACATTTGCAATATCACAAAGAGGAGAGATGACAACAACATCTATCACAGTAAATATTGTAAGAGTTGACTCAGGAACTAACTGGGATACGACACACAGTTTCCACTTATCATCGTTCTTTAACTAAGATATTTATTAAAATGAGGGCGGTTTATATTAAACCGCTCTCATTTAATCAAAAATCAAACAGAAAATTATGAAGATTCTTTTTCAGCTAATATTTGTTATTCTTCTTATTCCTGCTCTTAGTTTTGGACAAAATAAGATAAAGTCATTCTCGAATGTCTACGTTCCAGCTAATGGATTTATGTCACTTTTTGGTGATTATGAATTTTCTGGAGATGCGGCAGACGGACAAATGGTAACAAACAGATCATCTAATAAAGGTGTAATCAATTTTGTTGCAGGTAGTAAATGGATGGGTGATGCTAGTACTCAGTTTATTGACGGTTATGTATGTATTCACCATGATCAGCCTTTTACATTTCCTGTTGGCAATAAAGGTGTTTATGCACCAATTGCTACTTCAGGTGCAGATAAGACAGTAGCGGCTTTCTTTAACGATAATCCGCTGCAACTAGAAGAAAATGTATCTAATGATATATCTAGTGTTTCCAATTTTGGATATTGGGATGTATCAAGTCCAAATAATTCCAGAATTACTTTAGCCTATTCCGCAGATTTCGACCTCGAAGATGTCGAAGCTCTGACAATTGTTGGCTTAGTAGGAAATCAATGGGAAGTTATTTCATCAAGTGTTGATGAGTATAAACTAAACATTATGTCTTCAAATGGTGTATTTAAAGATGAGTCAACAGCAAAGTCTGGCTCTATTACAACAAATGAAGCGATCAATCCCTCAGATTATGATGCATTAGCTATTGGTTCAATAGGTAATACCGCATTAATTTCAGATGTGAACTTTTCCGTTTTTCCTAACCCTTCTTTAACTGGTAATGACATCAATATCGAATATGAATTACCTAAGAATGGTTCTCTGAAATTATTCAACTCAGCAAATCAAATTATTTATAGCCAATCAATGGATGGTGGCGTAGGTGAGATGACTTTAGACAGATTAAATCTACACGAAGGCACTTACTTTGTTACATTTACTGATGAGCAAGGATTAATTAAATCCAAAAAGTTGATTGTTGTAAGTAAGTAAAATAATAATAACAACATTGTAAAGGTTTGATGGTCTTCCATCAAACCTTTTTTTATGCCAATATTTTAGCCTTCGGGTTGCTCGTATTCCTCATTAGTTTTTGAATTTTATACGAATTACTTCTCTTTTGACATTGACTTATCACATACACCTTGATTGTGTACTTCGATCATCTTATAGGACATATCAAAAGCTAGAACCTTGCAGCTAAGACCCTAGTCACCTACTGTAGTAGCTTAGCAAGCGTTTTTACTGTCTTTACAGGATGTTTGAGGACAAACTGATTAATTATCCAAGCAGGGATAGATCCTCCAGGATCAGCAAAGAATTGATGTGTTATATGCAGAGTATCAGCATCCAGTTGTTTTAATTTCCATGAACCATAGCAATCAACTATTTTAACAGCTTTTGTGTCTTCTGGAATCTCCTCAGATTTCTGTGAAATGCTGATAATGACTTCAGAATTACTTATTCTGTTGACTTTGTTGTTGTAGACGCCTATTCTGTTTTTTACAGGAAATGGTGTTTTGATGTTCAAAAGAATATCAAAGTCTTGGTGGTTATCCTTATCTGAGATGACTTCATAAGATTTGAGGTATGGATAAAGTGTACTGTAGCGATCAATATCTGTGAGTATGTTTACCGCGTTATCCAGATTGCCTTTTGTGGTTATTTCTATCTTATATTCTACGTACTTAGAATGATCAACCTTTCGGGTATATGCGGTTATACCATGTTTAGAATATTCTAACTGCCAAGGATTGGATATGCCAATAAATAAAAGAGCTAGTTTGAGCAGTAACATCTATTTAAGAATTATTGGATGAGCGTATCAAATGGAGTATTTCATTGGTAATCATAGCAGTGGCACCCCATAGCGTTTCTCCATTTAAATCAAAGTAAGGTATTTGCTTTAACGTATGTTCTTGTATTTTCATATCCTTATAAAGTATGGATCCTTGTTCCAATAATGTATTGATGGGGAATTCTATAATATTCGCAACTTCCTCTTGTTCTAGTATATATTTTGGCACTTCTTCATAGATTGCAAGATAAGGTTGTACAATAAAATCGCTGACATGGACATACACTTGAGTTAGCATCCCCAATATCTGTAAATTTAAGCGTTCTATGCCGACTTCTTCTTGTGTCTCTCTGAGGGCACATTCCAAGAGTGTTTTGTCCGTCGGTTCAAATTGGCCGCCAGGAAAGCTTATTTGACCTGAATGCTTATCCTGTTTTTTGCTTGTTCTTTTTATAAATAGTAATCTTGGTGATGTTGATTCACTGGTAAGTATGATTGCTAATACACCAGCTTTTTTGGAATTTTCCTTCGGTTGTTGATAGATCGATTCATCAAAATTTGTAGAAATCAATTGCCTCTGTGCTTCTATACCAGGTAAGTTTGGTATACCAAAGCGTTTAGCTTGATGTATAAAAGCATCTAACATTAAATTGTCATTTTTACACAGTGATCAGATAAAGATCGAACGCCCAACTTTGAAAGGGAGGTATGGACAGTGAGGCTTATTTGTTCGATTTCTTAAGATAGTTTTCTAATGCCATAGTCATTGATGGTGATTCTGGAGAAGGGGCAGGTATATTAATCAACAGGCCTCTGTCTTCGACCGCTTTACTTGTTGATTTACCAAAAATGGCTAGTCTAGTGCGATTCTGCTTAAAGTCTGGAAAGTTATCATATAATGACTGTATTCCCAATGGGCTGAAAAAGACAAGAATATCATAAGTAACATCAGATAAATCTGACAGATCACTCGAGACAGTCTTATACATCATAGCACTCTTGAAATTGAACCCGTTGTCTTCCAAATATGAGACAACATCTTTAGAGCCTAGATTGGAACAAGGCAAAAGAAACTTTTCAGTCTCTTTGTGCTTGTTGAATGCTGTACCAAGATCTTCGATTTTACGCTGTCCAACAAATACTTTTCTCTTTCTGTAAACGATGAATTTTTGCAAATAATCAGCAATCGCTTTTGTCAAGCAAAAGTACTTAGTCTGCTGGGACATGGAAACTCGCATCTCTTCGCAGAGTCTAAAGAAATTTTCGATAGCGTTCTTACTAGTAAAGATGATTGAACTATACTCATCAGGTCTAAGCCGATTTTTCCTAAATTCCTTCTCTGTAACACCTTCTACATGAATGAATGGCCTCCAGTCAATTTGAAGATTCCATTTCTTAGCTAGGTCAAAATACGCTGAGCGTTCCGGCTTTGGCTGAGATATTAGGATGGTTTTAACGGTCCTATATTGATCTTTTTCCTTTTCCTTTTCTTCTTTCGTTCTACTAGTCATACCGGTGTTTAAATAAAATCAACTATTTATGACGCTTTATATATACCCGTGGATTAACTTAATAATAACCAATGCAGGAGCGATTTCGAGGCTGCAAATATAAATAAAAAAATGAAAAAAATTGACTTGTTTATCTGCATTGGACAGGAAGATGCCTGTAACTTGTCTCCAAATGTAGAAAACAACTATAATAGCAGCTCCTAAAAGAAAGCCAGTCATTTTGAGGCTTTCAGCATAATTGAACAGTAGATTGAAAGGAATCAATGCCATTCCAGTTATACCATTTGATACCATAATGAGAAACCCATGGTCAGATATAGTCTGTTTAGTCGTAACGATATATCGCAGAATAAGCAATGCCAAATGTCGGATTGCATAGGTGCCAATAACGCCTATCAGTATTAATAGATAAATTTTAAAGCCATGAAGCCCGTAAAAATGGTGTCCACATAAGTATAAGAATGTTGCAAAACTGAAGAAAAAGGAAAAATAAAGTAGTATATATATGACAAGGCGAGTAGAATTTAAATCTCGATTTACCAGTTTCAGATAGTTCCTATTGCTAATCAGTTTTGGAAAATTGTTAAATGCTTTGCGATCTCGGGTCAATGCAATGGTTGTGATAAGCAGACTTACGAGACTGATCCAGAAGATAAAGGAGTTCTTTTTATTGGAATCGCTTGGTTGTATTTCGTTAGCTGGGTTAATGTAGACTGGTTTCTTCTCTATTGTGATTCGGTTAGAAGCAACATCAAATGGATTTTTATTAGTTGGGGTTGGTTCCGAAATAGGTGCACTTTCTTGGATTAAAGGTGGAGTAGAAGCACTGTTTTCTTTTTCAACATCAAAAGGGTTGTTTGATGTCTGTGACAGGAGACACAGTCCATTTAAGAGCATGAGAAGAATGAAAAGCTTTTTCATTTGTACTCAAAAATACTTTTATTGTTTTGAAGTTTATGCTGTTAATGATGTGTTAACCATTTTTTTGACATTTGAATCGCTGATACCTTTGTATCGTAATCACTGATATGCACAATCAATCAATTAGAAATGTATTGATTCTTGGAGTACTAGCGCTAGCTGGTATTATATTCATTCAGTCATATTGGGTATTCAATACTTGGAATGAAAAAGATGAACAATTCAATCTGACAACTCGAATAGCGTTAAAGCGCGTAGCTACCAGAATTGCTGCCTATAATAATAGTGAACTTCCAAGACAAGGAATCATCCAACGCAAATCGTCCAATTATTATGCCGTCAATATCAATGATGCCATTCATCCTGGTGTACTTGAAAGCTATCTCATTGAAGAACTTGGCAATAATCTGGATACAGATTTTGAATACGCCGTATATGATTGTGAGAATCAGGATTTAATTTATGGAAATTATTGTCGTCTGAATGATGACGACACACGGGAATTTTCTAAATCTGCTGAATTGCCTGAGATCAAAGATCTAACCTACTACTTCGTGGTCAAATTTCCTGAGAAGGCCAGCTACCTTTTATGGGGGATGTGGACTTCTATCTTTTTTAGTCTAATCGCTTTATTAGCTGTCATATTCTTTGTCTATTCTATTTGGATCATATTGAAACAACGGAGACTTTCCGAAATGCAACGTGATTTTATCAACAATATGACTCATGAATTTAAAACGCCAATTGCATCAATAAAAATTGCCTCGGATGTACTCTCTACTCAAGGTGTAATCACAAAAGACAATCGACTAAGCCAATACATCAACATCATAAAAGATCAAAATGCAAGACTAAATAAGCAGGTAGAAAGAGTATTGAGTATTGCGAAATTGGAGAAAGAAAATTATCAACTTAAAAAAGAGACATTTAATCTCTCTCCTATATTGGACGATATAGCCAGTAATGAGAACATCAGATTAATACAAGGTGCAGGAGGTGAAATTAAAACGGACATTCTTGACCATAGCATTCCCATTTTTGCAGATAAAGTTCATTTGACAAATTGTATTTACAGCTTATTGGATAATGCCATAAAATACTGCAAACAAGTTCCAGAGATATTGATAAAGGTCAGACAAAAAGGAAATAGCATCATTCTTGAAATTGTCGATAATGGTATTGGAATTAAAGATGACCACATTCCAAAATTATTCAATAAATTTTACAGAGTTCCCACAGGCAATATACACGATGTCAAAGGTTTTGGATTGGGCTTGTTTTATGTGAAAAATATTTGTCGCGCACACAACTGGACGATACATGTCGATTCTGAAATCGGTAACGGCACTAGTATAACTTTAAATATTCCATCAAATGAATGATTCTATAAAAGCAACAATCCTTTATGCAGAAGATGATGAAGCTCTTTCTTTTTTGACGACAGATAGCTTAGGTCTTCATGGGTACAAACTTGACCATTACGCGAACGGCGCACATGCATTAAAAGCATTTGGCAAAAATAAATACGATCTGTGTATTCTTGATATTATGCTCCCTGAAATGGATGGACTCGAAATAGCAAGACAGATCAGAAAAACCAACCAGCAAATTCCAATCATATTTCTTACTGCAAAAAGCTTAAAAGAGGATAGGATAGAAGGTTTGAAAACAGGCGCGGATGACTATCTCACGAAACCCTACAGCATAGAAGAACTCATATTGAAGATTGAAATATTTTTGAAACGCAAATTTATTTCTGAAGAAGTTGAAGTGCAACAAGTAATTGGTAATTACAATTATGACCACAGCAATCTCAAATTGTCGATTTCTGGAGTGACAAAAGACTTGACTCAAAAAGAAGGAGAACTCCTACATCTTTTGAATAACAACAGAAATACGATTCTCAAACGAAGTGAAATCTTACAACGCTTGTGGGGAAATGATGATTACTTTTTAGGTAGGAGTATGGATGTATTCATCAGCAGACTTCGAAAATATTTAAAAGAAGACGAGAGACTCAAAATTGAAAACGTTCATGGTGTAGGATTTAGGTTCATTTGTCCCGTTTGAGCCCTTTGTTTATACACAAGATGATTCCATTTCCCGAAAGGATAGAAGTACATACCTTTACTCCGAACACTTTAGAAGTCACAGTTATCCACCACCGACAACCAAATGCTTAACTTCATCCAAATCCCAATCAATCACCAACCCTTTAGCAAGTCGACGAGCTACCTCCTTTCCATAAAGGACTTCTGCCAAATACAAAGAAGCCTCAAATGACTTGGCTCCACCTGCTGAAGTAATGTATTTATCATCATGAACAAAGAGTACATCAGAAATCACCTCTAAATGAGGAAACATTTTTTTATAAGCATCAATGTCACTTGGAAATGTGGTCGACGAAACATCATTCAATAATCCAGCTTTAGCCAGCACAAAAGCACCATCACAGTGAGAAGTCACATACGATGCAGTCTTAGCTGTTTGGTTGACAAAATTGATCATCTGTACATCATCCAAATCAGTATCTAAATGATGCTCTGCACTGGGCACAACTAGAATATCAATAGGTGGATAGTCTCCATTTTCATAGGCATAATCAGGAAACATTCGAATCCCTTCAAAACTTGTTACAGGTTCAAGTTTTTTTGCAATAAGAAATGTGTTCATTGCCTTGATGCCTTCACGATACTTCGTATGCTGAAAGATATCAAATGGAGCAGTCAATTCAGTATTGTATACACCGTCCATGATCAAAAATCCTACATTGTAATGTGATGGATCAATGATATGGTTGGGTCCGGGGCTGTCAAATATGACTGAAGGACTTTTGCACTGATAAAGTGATGTTAAGATTAAGGCAATTAGTAATGTTCGATACATTTTTAATGTTAATTTGTCTGTAAAATAATCACCACATATGATATTCAATATAAGATACACTGGATTATTATTTATATTCCTTGTGAGCGTTACTCAGTCTCAGGGACAGCAAATTAGTGATCAGATTACAGTAGATAAGATATGGACACAATATGCTTATACGGCAAACCGAGTTCCTGGCTTCAATTTTTTAAATAATGGACAATTCTATACGCGACTTGAAAACAATAATATTGTTAAATATAATTTGTTGTCTGGTAAAGCAGAAGAGATCATCGTAAAGGGGGACGCACTCGGGTCTGATATAGACATTGATAGCTATCACTTTAGCGATGACGAATCAAAAATCTTAATCGAATCAGAAAAGGAATCTATTTACAGAAGATCTTCTAAAGCATATGTGCACGTTTATGATTTGAAATCTGAACAACTGACTTCTGTTTTTGATGACGATAAAGTAATGTCAGCAACATTGTCCCCAAATGCTGAATATGTCGCATATGGTTGGGAGAATAACCTTTATTACTTCAATTTGTCAACTGGAGAAACGCTACCAATTACGACTGATGGTGTTAAGAATGAAATCATCAATGGGATTTGTGACTGGGTCTACGAAGAGGAATTCAGTTTTACAAAAGCATTCTTTTGGTCTCCAGATAGTGAGAAGATTTCTTTCATCAGATTTGATGAGTCTGATGTCCCAGAATTTACCATGACAAATTATAAAGGTGGACTTTATCCAGAATACGAAACATTCAAATACCCAAAAGTGGGAGAGAGTAACGCTAAAGTTTCTGTTCACGTCTATAACTTAACATCAGATGCTGTCAATAAACTCAATGTTGGAGACTTAAATGATATGTATGTACCAAGAATAAAATGGTCAAATAACCCTGATCAATTAGCTGTTTATGTCATGAACAGACATCAAAACCACTTGAAAGTATTGTTGAACAATGTCACTGATGGTTCCACCAGAATGATTATTGACGAAAAGAATCAATACTATGTAGATATAACAGATGATTTAACTTTTTTGAAAAATGAAGATGCCTTTATCTGGTCATCTGAGAAAAGTGGGTTTAACCATTTATATAAATACGACTTGAAAGGAAAAGAATTGAAAGCATTGACTAAAGGTGATTTTGATGTCACATCTTTTTATGGTGTGGATGAACATGCTGGAAAGTTGTTTTATCAAGGAGCAGCAATAAGCCCAATGAGTCGTGAAGTCTACGAAGTATCTCTTGACGGTAATGATAGAAGAAACATTACACCAAAAGATGGTACCAATAGTGCTAGTTTCAGCAGTGATTACAACTATTTTACTTGGATAAATTCTGCCATCAATAGGCCTGCCTCTTATACAATCATGGATCGGCAGTTAAATGAAGTAAGAGTTTTAGAAAACAATGGACACTTGACTGAAAGAATGAAGCAAGTGTCACCAGCCGAGTTTATTTCAATTGAAACAGGAAAAGGCATCAATCTTAATGCGTATGTGATTAAGCCTACTGACTTCGATGAGAGCAAGCAATATCCAGTATTGATGTATGTCTATGGAGGTCCAGGCAGTCAGACAGTCACAGACAGTTGGAAAGGCCAGAACTACTGGTGGTTCCAATTATTGGCACAGCAAGGCTATATGGTCGTCAGTGTAGACAATAGGGGGACTGGATCAAGAGGAGAGGAATTTAAGAAGATGACCTATCTTCAATTGGGTAAATACGAAACGGAAGATCAAATTGATGCAGCTAAATATCTTGCAAACTTACCTTTTGTTGATGGTGATCGAATAGGCATTTTCGGATGGAGTTATGGAGGGTTTATGGCATCACATTGTATTCTGCAAGGAAATGATGTGTTTGATACTGCAATAGCAGTAGCACCGGTAACCAATTGGAAGTGGTATGATACCATTTATACAGAAAGATTTATGAGAACTGGTCAAGAGAATGAGGATGGTTATGAATTGAACTCTCCAATTACCTATGCAGATCGATTAGAAGGCAGTTATTTGTTGGTTCACGGCAATAGTGACGATAATGTTCACTTTCAAAACTCTGCGGAAATGGCTGCTGCATTGATAAAGGCTGATAAACAGTTTGATACATACTTCTACCCCAATAGAAATCACGGTATTTTCGGTGATAATGCGAGAAAGCATTTGTACACCAAGATGACAGCCTTTTTATTAGAGAATCTCTAACGTCTTTGGTTAAAACTTTCTTAAAGATTTTAAATCTTTGATCAAAATCTAGGGAGGTGCTGTTATATATACGTCTTTAGGATGCAAATAAAAATGACTTTTTTAAAAAGTCTGCGTCTAAAGAAAGAATCTCGGAAAGAATAGAGAAGAAGAAAGAAAAAGAGAGATTCCACCAAAACGGTAGATAGTTTTTTCATGCATATGACAAAGCTGAAAGTAGAAAGCTACTTTCAGCTTTTCTTTTTTTGTGAAGGTTTCTACTGGAACAATGTCCTTGCAGGCGTCCCGCCTCAAGAACAACTCTCATCCTATTTGCTGAGGCTAGAAGCCTACAGTGACGTACTTTGTATCCAATACTCACTTTTACCATTATATTTGCAGCGTGAAAGAGATTGTCAACAGAAAAGCTAAGTTTGAATACCAATTCATCAGAACCTATGAAGCAGGGATCGTCTTGAAAGGAACAGAGGTAAAGTCGATTAAGGCTGGAGAAGCCAATCTCAATGATGCTTATTGTTTGTTTAAGGATGGCGAGTTGTTTATCAAGAGCATGTATATAGCAGAATATGATCATGGGAACATCAATAATCACGAGACAAGAGCTGATCGGAAACTACTTTTGCGGAAATCAGAATTGAAAAAAATAGAAGCGAAAGCAAAAGAGAAAGGTTTTGCTATTGTCCCTTACAAAATCTTATTGTCAGAACGCAACCTGATCAAAATTGAAATTGCAACTGCCCAAGGAAAGAAATCTTATGACAAGAGTCAATCCATAAAGGAAAGAGATGCCAAGCGAGATTTGGACCGAATCAAGAAAGATTATAAAATGTAATTTTAGATTAGCGGTTCTCAAATTTCTAAGAATCTAGCTATATCACTATATTTGTCTGATATTCAAGTTGAAATACATTATTTAATTATTGAATGTGAGCAAAAACACCAAAGAAGGAATACTCATGGCAGATAATCAAGGATCAAGCGGGCAAATAATCCCTATATCAGGAATGTATCAGGATTACTTCCTCGATTATGCCTCTTATGTCATACTAGAAAGAGCGATCCCACACATCAATGATGGACTCAAACCAGTACAACGTAGAATACTCCACGCATTGAAAAATGTGGATGATGGCCGATTTCACAAGGTGGCAAACATTATAGGACAGACAATGCAGTTTCATCCACATGGCGATGCTGCCATTGGCGATGCGCTTGTCAAATTGGGTCAGAAGAATTTGCTCATTGACACCCAAGGGAATTGGGGAGATGTCAGGACAGGAGATTCAGCAGCGGCATCTAGATATATAGAAGCTAGATTGACAAAATTTGCTTTAGACGTCGCCTTCAACCATCAGACTACAGAATGGCAAGTCTCTTATGATGGGAGGAAGAAAGAGCCGATCACATTACCAATGAAATTTCCTTTGCTACTGGCTCAAGGAGTTGATGGAATCGCCGTCGGATTGTCAACCAAAATTTTACCACACAATTTTATAGAGTTAATCAAAGGATCGATTAAAATTCTACAAGGGAAAAAGGTCAAGTTATTGCCAGATTTTCAAACTGGTGGGATGATAGATGCTAGTGAATACAGAGGTGGTAAACGAGGCGGGAAAGTGAAAATCAGATCTCGAATTGAACAAATAGATAAAAACACCATTGCCATAAAGGAGTTGCCCTATGGTGTCACTACGACATCGCTCATTGACAGCATAGTCAAAGCGAATGATAAAGGAAAAATAAAAATAAAAAAGGTCATCGACAATACAGCTAAGGATGTAGAAATATTGATTGACCTTGCACCTGGTATTTCACCTCAAGTGACTATTGATGCGTTATATGCATTCACAAATTGTGAAGTCTCTGCTTCTACAAATGCTTGTGTGATAGTAGACAACAAACCTAGATTCCTTACGGTAAATGAACTGCTTGAAATTTCTACGGAGCAAACGAAAGATCTTCTCCGCCAAGAATTAGAAATCAAAAAACATGAGCTTGAAGAAAAGTGGCACCTAGGATCGCTGGAAAAAATATTCATCGAAAAACGGATCTATAGAGATATAGAAGAATGCGAAACATGGGAGGCTGTCCTTATTGCAATTGAAAAAGGACTAAAAAAATATGTTACCACTCCATCAGAAAAAGCAAAAAAATCTGATAAGCGAATACGCTTAATGAGAGACATTACAGAAGAGGATTTGATTAAGCTTACGGAGATCAAGATTAAACGTATATCTAAGTATAATAAATTCAAGGCTGATGAAAAAATTAAGGCCATAGAGGATGAGCTAGATATAGTAAAGTACAATCTGAAGCATCTGACGGAATTTGCTGTGGCTTACTTTGAAGACTTGCTTAAGAAATATGGGGCTGGTAGAGAACGTAAGACAGAAATCACAAACTTTGAAACAATCAAAGCTCAGAAAGTAGTTGCGATTAATTCAAAACTGTATGTTAATCGTAAAGAAGGATTCGTCGGTTCTGACTTGAAGAAAGACGAGTTTGTGGCCGACTGTTCAGACATCGCAGACATTATAGCATTCAGAAAAGATGGAAAATTCCAAGTGTCACGGATAACGGGAAAAAAATTCATGGGTAAGAATTTACTGCATGTTGGTGTATGGAAGAAAGGAGATGAGCGAACTACCTACAATATGCTCTATGTTGATGCAAAGACTGGTCGAGCCATGGCTAAACGATTCAATGTCTCTGCCATCACCCGAGATAAGGAATATGACCTTACGAAAGGAGCTAAAGGATCTAGAGTTCTGTATTTTACTGCTAACTCCAATGGAGAATCTGAGGTAGTAAACATTCAGCTCTCTCCAGGATGCCATGCCAAAAAGAAGGTCTTTGATTTTGACTTTTCAGAAATTGCAATAAAAGGAAGAGGATCCGGTGGTAATATCGTAACCAAATATCCCATTAAAAAAGTGACACAGGTCTCTGTAGGTCAATCTTCCTTAGGTGCAATCAAATTGTGGATCGACGAAGTCAGTGGTAGAGTAAATAAAGAAGAAAGAGGCAAATTGCTAGGTGCATTTGATTCAGGTCAGCAGATTTTGGCAATCTACAAAGATGGTACCTATGAATTGAAAGAGGCCGTCGAAGATGTCAAGTTTGATGGTGAAGAAATGGTACACGTCTCTAAATATTCAGGTAAAGAAGTCATTAGTGCCCTATATTTTGAAGGCGAGAAATCTTGGACAATGGTGAAGCGCTTCGCATTAGAAACAACATCATTAAACCAACGACATAAATTCATCAGTGACGCTAAAGGTTCTAAATTATATTTTGCAACAGCTCAACCAGCAGCTAAGGTCAAGTACAGCTATAAAACAGGAGGGTCAAAGAAAGAAGAAGTGCTTGATTTTGATGCATTCATAGATGTAAAAGGTTGGAAGGCTTTAGGCAATAAGCTGGGGGAATATAAAGTGCTATCCGCTAAGGAGCTTGGCAACAAAGAGGTCGTCAGTAATACTCAGGAGTTACCGCTGGAAGAGCCAACTGAAAATGCTACTCCAAAAACTAAAAAGACGCCTACAGCTAAGAAGTCTGCACCTGCTAAAAAAACACCTACTGCCAAAGCAAAGAAAACGTCTAAGGCGAAGGCGAAAAAGCCTGCAGCAAAAAAGAAATCTTCATCTTCAAAAAAGAAAAAATCCGGTGATGACAAACTTTCAGCTGGCGATACAATAGAATTAGATTTTTAACATGGCATCCGCTTACAAGGACATTACTAAACATTTAACGTTTGAGTAAAGTCTTTAATAAGCTTGATTCTTTACTTTTGTAAGGATGTTGAGAATCGCCATTGTTATATGTGTAATTGTAAGCATAATCGCTTGTAAGGATAAGCCACTACAAGACATGACTATTGATGAATTAAATTCCCATATAGTCCAAGTAGAACAACTCTTAGATTCTCTCCAAAACATTCGATCTCAAAAAGTTGCTTTAGATACAACTGGGAAATATTCTTCTCTGGCTTTTACCCAGTTAGAAGAAGTGTTTAATAGCCCGGATATAGCGACCATAAAAGTAAAAGCAGATACTTCACTTCACTTAACTAAGATTAAGTTAACCAAAGGCAAGCCATATCAAACTGATTATTCAGCAAGAATAGAATTGAATAGTGAAGGAACTGGCTTACTTGACGTTGAAATCGACAAAGAATCATTTTACGAATTAACATTAGGAAAGCAAACATTACCAGTTTATTTAAAAGCTGGAAAGACCATAGGTATCATCGTTGATTCCCTACATAAAGATGGCATCGCGTTTATAGGAGATCTGAATAAAGAAAATCAATGGTTGCAGAATGATGACAATTTAAGTCCACCTGTCATCCCAGATTCTATTTTGCAACATAAAGCTGATGTGAAAAATTATTCTGCTACTTTGACGGCAGCAATTACATCAACTTTAGAAGAGTCTTTCGATGCTGAGTTCAATGAATTAATTAGATACAGGGAAAATTGCCAAGCTAGCAGACGCTTGCTCAATTATAATGCTGACTCAGATAGTTTATCCTCAGACCCAGTTTTCGTTGTCGACGATTTTTTATTAAACAATTCTCATTTATTTGATTTGTATGAGCATAGAAAATTAGTCTTTGAAAATTTCGAAAAGAAGGCTAATGCTAAATTGGATAAAAAGGAACTCGCATTGGAAGAGGGTAGAGCAGTAGACTATTTTAAAGATAAATATGAGTTGGTAGATGAGCTTTACACAAGTCCAGAGATCACAGAATTCTTAAAAACAGATGTTATTTTTGAAGCCATTTCAACATTGAGAAACATCAGTCTTAATCCGCTCGTTCGTCATTTTGAAAATGATGTGGATTATCAACCATATCACAAAACAATAAATGCCAAATATAAAAGTGCGATAGCACTGCAAAAGGGAGCTATGGCACCTTCGATAAATGGCCTTACTTTTTCTGGTGATAAATTCGCTCTGAAAGATTATCGTGGTCAGTATGTATATATATTTACTTGGGCAACGTGGTGCGGCCCCTGTAAAGTAGAGTTGCCATTTTATGAACGAATGATTGAAGATTACAAAGACGAGAACATCATGTTTGTAGGGATCTCTGTAGACAAAGACAAAAAAAAGTGGACTGAAAGTTTTTTCTATGATAATTATCCAGGCCTACAGGTCATCGTTCCTGGTGATTGGAAGTCTCCTTTTGTTAGAGATTACAAAATGACATCTATCCCTCAATTCATACTCATTAACCCCGAAGGTGAAATTGAAGAATTAAATGCAGAAAGACCAACGAAATATGTCAAAGCACAATTAAGCCAATATGGTATTTATCCAAGAGCACTGTAATGAAGTCTTATAGATTAAAATTTCTATTGATTATTTTTACTCTGGTTATCGTTTCACTAAATTTTAATTGTTCTTCTTCCAAACAGTCAGTTGTCGTCACCCAACTCGATGACTTTTATTCTGATGAACTTGATGCTGAAAATTCATGTTCTGATCCATTGTTGTATTCTCCTTGTTTGATTGGTAAATATTCCGATGCTAAATTAATCAGAATTAATTTTCATTTCATGAATTCTGAGGATAAGTCAAATAATTATGCTCCGAAAGAAGGAACTGAAGTCGTCAGGCAATTAGTGAAAAATGCAAACCTGCGCCTTAGTAGTAATGAGAAAATGAATTTACCCATTGGCAATGATACTCCTGTTTGTCCTCCTAGTTATCAATACGTGTTGCAACAAGATCATGGAGAGAACGGGATATTTTATCATTACAATGATGAATTATGCTTTTTTGCGAATAAAGGCAAACATCGAAACAACTATGATTATGAAGTGATTAAAAAATACAGCGTTGGCCTTGATAGTGTCGTCAATATTTTCATGATGCCTCATATTCCTCAAAAAATGAGGGATAAAAACTATTCGGTTACCAGTACTGGTGTGGCCTTAGGTACGGCACTAAAAATGGCTGGGTTATATGAGACGAACAAAAAGCCATGGGAGGTAGCCACATTGCTGAATCATGAAATAGGCCATATCCTTGGTTTGAGACATTCTTGGAATACAGATGATTATTGTACGGACACGCCACGTCACAGCAACTGTTGGTCCAGCCGTGTGAAAGGCAAATGTGCAGTGGCTTCTAATAATGCAATGGATTACAACAATAGCCAAATGGCATGGACTCCTTGCCAACTAGGTGTCATCCACAAATCATTTAACCAATTAGAATCCAAGCAGCGGAATTTATTAATACCTAATTGGTGTGATAAAAACAATACGCCAATAATCATTGAAGGCCATGTTGTTTGGAATCAGGCATTAGACATTAACCAAGATATTATCATTCTCACAGGAGCAAGTTTAACTGTCGCGTGTCGCCTCCATATGGCGGCAAATACAAGTATCACAGTAGAACCTGACGGACAACTTATACTCAATAATGCACAAGTACACAATGATTGTGGGCAGCAATGGAATGGCATTCAGTTATTATCTAAAGGAAAGAAGAAAGGCGTATTGGTGGCTTCAGTAGAATCAATCCTTAGTGATATTCAAGTACCAATCATCGAATGAACTCCTAGCTTCTAGCTCTACGGTACGCAAGACACGATGACGCGTGAATAGTAGTTAGAAAAAATAAGGCCACACTAATCCATCCAAAACCAATGTATGAAAAATAAATCCCATCAAGCCGATCTTACTCCATTTCAATAATACTTGAGCGTCTGTGTCTTCTGTCGATATCTGTCTGTAAATCAGTATTGCCCCAATCGCAACCAAAAACAAAACCACCCGAATGATGATCCACGTCATCGAACTTGGCTCTTTCAAATAAGCCACTGTCAATGGCAACCAAGCAATCGAGGGAATTAATATCAGTGCATACCCAAGTATATATTTTGATGGCTTATTGGATTTGAAAATGCAAAAATAGGTGAAAGGAAAAAAGCCAATGGTGGCTATGAGCATACCAATAGGATACACCAGCTGTAGTTTTTTAGGGATGTCCCCCCATAAAGCATCCATTCCAAAAGGATTGGATATACCTGCTACATAATAGCTTAGTAAAACACCCGGACCGAGAATGAGGATGAGTGAGAGTAGAATGGTTTTTCCTGACATGTGATATACGTTGTAGTTTAAACAAGCAAGAATGATTGATGTTCAATTTAGTAACTCGTTAATCTTTAGGGATTTACTTTTGTCCGCGTTTCTATTACTTTTTATGGATCAATTATTTCAGATTTTTTCCATATAAACAACTGAAGAATTAAAACAACAATTGGTATTTGATAAAGAATTTCATTCAGACCACCATCACATAAACCATTTGACAAAACCTTATTAAAGATTAATTCTAGAAGGTGGACAAGTAGTATTAGAATTAATAAAATTTTAGCTGACTTCTTTCGGAGAATTTGAATTCCTGTATAAATTGTGAATATGCCTAATGGTCCTAGTACGATTCTGCTATTGTACTTCCGGCCTACATAATATGACACAACTAATTCATCAAATAAACAAAACGCTATTGAAATTATTCCAAGTACGATAAATAACCATCCAATGATAATTCTGAATTTATCCTTCTCAATACTGTTCCTCACTTGCATTAAATACGGTTATACATTTCATATCAACATCCCAAACAACATAGGACTCTGATTCAAATGTTGATAGTTGATATTAGCATCTTCCATTCGCTTTACCAAACCAGCAAAGTCATCTTTGTGTTGTATCTCAATACCTACTAAAGCAGGACCACTT
>CALLFA010000059.1 GCA_937997635.1 uncultured Saprospiraceae bacterium
AACGCCACAGTTTGTATATTGTCAAGCAGCATAGTTTTCCACAAAAAGTTGTGGAAATTAAAAGAAGCAAAATATAGTAATAATTGTAATATGTTATTTAAGATAACATATTTAATGGTCCCACTTCGTGGGGTCACATCATTTGATTATAATCTTAGTTATCCTATTATTACTACAGGAGACGATCTCTGAACTTTGCAAATCAAAATAAATGCTATTATTCTTGCAGCCCATTGATATAAATACCAGGATTGTAAACAATATAATTAGTTTCATAATTTTAAATGTGTCAAGTTTGTTAACTCACCAATTGACTCTGTCAATTCTCGTAAAGGACTATATGCAATTGTCAATTTGCGTAGTTCTTTTAACTCACTTATCCATTGTGGTATAACTCCAAACTTATTCATACTTAAGTCCAAAATTTCCAAATTTTTAAACCTTCTAATCTCTTCAGGAAAAACACTGTAACCTTTTTCGCGCAATCGGAGTTAATATGAAATTATTATTAAAAACGCTATAAGCTACAATTTTGAGTATATAACTCTTGATAAAAAAGCTTACAGCTAGGATTTATCATTCTTTTTGGGCGAATCACTAAAGTTTTTCAAAAGCTTAATTTCATTTGAGGAGTTAATCCTTTCTAACAATATTTCTATTAGGGGATAAAATAATTGATAGTCAAGAGTAGCAAATACTAAGTTTTGTTCCTTTGCATAAGATATTGTGTCATTAAGAAATTTTGTATTTAATATTCTTATGTCAAATCTAAACGATAGTTCAGTATATTGTCCATCTGAACATAATTCTATACAATCAGAATCCAAGTTTCCAAATTGTCTGATGTCCTCACACCACGATTTTTGTTCAATTAAATACGGAAATGTTTCTTGGAGGTTTTTAACAGGTCCTCTATATTTCCACCATTCTATGTTATCAAAGTCCTCGGCTTTTATTTTTTTCTGATCTAAAAAATAAGAATCAACTTCCTCATTGGGAAGTACATATAATTTGTATTGCCAAATTGCCATTTCTATATTACTGTCCTGATCATATTAGGTCTTTGTGGGTCTTATAACTGCCATAAGGTAAAATCTAATTTATATCTTCCCCGCATTAAAACTACTTCTTTACCAATCAGTAATTTAACCAAATGTCACCATTCCTTAATTTCATTCCCTTCTACATCTTTGAGTCGTGGGAATTTTAGTCCTTTATTATGGGGAGCTTATTGAGTTCATTTGCCATTTTAAGGAATAGCAAATATGTTATTTGCTCTAAGTAATCTCCATAGCCGACGCCATCATCTCTAAGGACATTTGTCAGGTTCCATATTTTTGATATTGTAGTTGAGTCAGTTATTTTTGTTTTTTAGTGCATCATTTATTGATCATAGTGTATCAAAGCTTATTTCTTTAGTGCATCAATTTTATTTTTTAGCGCATCATTTATAGCATACTCGCGATACTTATCTGATCCCCTAAAGCTTATAAAGTTATGGCTACTTAGAAGCTTAATATCACGCTGCATAGTCGCTCTTGACACTGATAATGAGGTAGTTAGTTGTTTTAACGTTAGTAACTCGTTGGTATATAATAGCTTGATTAACTCTTGATAGCGTTTTAATATCTTAGATGATACATGCTTTTTTAGTGAATCATTTACCGCATCATTTAGTGCATCATTTTGTCGTTTTGTAAGAGCATCAGAATCTAATCTTGGAGCATCAACTTTTCCATCATTATCCTGCTTAGGTCCAAAAAAGGTCAATACTACTTCCGATTTCGTGTTTTTCCACTTTGGAGCATTTAGACCTGCATCTTTGCATTGCTCTACAATCTTATTGGTGCCTCTTCCTAATTTTTCGATATAACCTCTAAGAAAGAATAGATGTGCTATATCTGGGTTATTAGGAAATGATCGATGTTCTTTTTTCAATGAACCAACACCACCCAATTCTTTTGGTAATGAGCCGCTATTAGCAATAACCAATCTATCTGGGTATACACTGACAGTCATTTGCGAATTGAAAGAAGAATAATCCCTATGGATTAAAGCATTGACAAATCCTTCATCTAATGCCTTAGCTGGAAATTTAAAATCACTTCTTTGCCAGTCATCTGTAAAAACACTACGAATGCCTAAAGAATCAGAATAGGAGTGTAATCGATCAAACAATGAAAATAGGTTTCCTTCCAAATATTCGTCTCTTAGTAAATTGTCACTTGTTTTGCTATCAGGGTACTCAGTAAGCCTTACTCTCGATTGCGGATAAAATTTTGATGTATTCTTAGCGAACAGTAATCCGCAAGCATTGGTAAAGGACATGTTTGACATTAAGCCATATTCTGTCAAGAATTTGCCAACATCACCACCATCATAGCTGCTTCGATTATTTGTCTTTGCTTCATTGTAAGTTTTAATGATGAGTTTTTCATCAAGGTCTTCCCAATCTAATCTGAGGTTGATCTGCCGTTCCCAATGTAATTCATCTTCTTGTCTTTGTGATATTAGATTAGATAACTGAGCTGTAGTTGCTTTGTTAGTACGGTCGTTGACTCTATAGTAAATAGTACCATCGAAAATATATGGTTGTTTAGTTCCTTCTTGTACTTTACAGACAATGAGTTGGTTGTCATTAATATCTATTATATCTACATCAATAGGGCTGTCAGGAACAATGGAATTAATCAAATAATGACGTAATTCATTAGCTATTACTTTCGCATTTTCAATTCCTTTTATTCTTCCATTTTCTTCAAGACCAATGATCAATCTTCCTCCTTTTGTATTTAGAAAACTAGCTAATACTTTGCCAACTGCTTCTTTGTTTAAACTTGACTTAAATTCAAGCTTTTCGCTTTCACCTTGCTGGACTAATTCCTTTATTAATTGATTGTCATTCATAATCCAAGTGCATTAAGTTCATCAATTCTTTTACCCATGTCTGAAAACTGAGTTTCTATAAAGGGAAATATTTCTGGAGTTCTAAAAAATGGTTGGGCCCAATGTGATGTTCTTGCATTAACAGCTACGTCGGACTGAATTGCCTCATTATACATGTGTATTACATCTGTATTATCTAAAACCCCAGTTTTCTTATATTTAAATTGCCTATTTCTTCTACTACCTCTAAACATATATTGCTTCATCAACTCACGAGCAAAAGTTACATGATGATGAGCTGCATACCATCTTGGTTTATCCATTTCAATAGCTCGCTCAAATTCTTTATGTGTAATACCTGAGCTGTATCGCGGAAATATTATCCCAAAAAAGAGATCACAATCATTAACAGCTTGTATGCATGCTGCTTCATTAGAAACACCGATTGGAACATATAATGTACCACCCATTGACATTATAACATCATAACCATATCCTTCTAACATTGCTTGAATTGCAATTAAATCAGACTCTGCTCCATAGACAGTTGACGATACCATTATTTTGAGTTTATCTACAGGCATATCTAATGACTTTCTCATTTTTAATCCGATCCAACAATACACTGGCTGGCTCATAATCTGCCTGTTGCTTACGTTTCTCTATTTCTGCTTCTGTCAAAATACTTCCTTCAAAGGCTTTTTTCAAAATACTCTGTCGTAAAGCTTCAACATATTCAGTTGGTCCAACATCAGTTTGATAGTCTCTTACTGCGATACCTTTGCTCTCATTAAGGTTAACCTTCTTCTTAGATTGCACAGCCCATCCTGCCAAAATCAACAATTGATCGATTTTGTCACCTGCAATCTGCTCAGAATTCTGGTAGCTTTCTAAAGTCATTTCTAAAACTATAAAGAGAATTTCAAGAGTTACGTACAACTTAAACTCTAATATAAGGCTAAAACAGCGTTTATCTATCTAAGTGTGAAAGAGGGGGCATATCAGCTCATGCTAAAATGTAAACCCATGACAAAACAATCAATCAACCATTAAAATTGTCATATATTTCTAAAAAATATAAGCTGCTTATAAAGGGTTTACTTTGAGCTTAGATTCACGTCGGTGGATTTAAGATTTCTATTATTGTGAGTACAAGTTTTATTTTTTGTTTCGCCATCATTAACACTGGCTTGACTTGAATAATCGGTAAGCATCGCGCTAGCATAAAAACTATTACATCATGCACCTTCATTTTGCATCGTCTTTTGGGTTTGACACCGTTTTTCCGCGGTTTGCTCGGGATAAAGGGGATACGGTACATGGGCA
This sequence comes from uncultured Saprospiraceae bacterium, assembly GCA_937997635.1. Lineage (GTDB taxonomy): Bacteria > Bacteroidota > Bacteroidia > Chitinophagales > Saprospiraceae > CALFUK01. The sequence continues at coordinate 4,213 of CALLFA010000059.1, forward strand.
TTTGTATGTGGGCGAAAAAGAATTTCTGGATATTTTGGAATTGCACTTAGGCGCTGTACAGATTGATGTGCATCAAGCACTTCGAATCAGCAGTTATAAGCGAGCTATACGGGAAGCACTTATTAAAGAGCCTTCGCTGTATATCGAGCGATCCTTTGAGACAGATGCTTGGGGGACAGCAAAGCAACTCTTGGTGTGGCGAGATGAATTGCAATTGGGTATGTGGGATTTTTCCTTTGAAAGCGGAGAAGCAAAATCAGCACAGGTGCAATTGGGCCTGTTTGATGTTTCTGGATCTAGCTCTGGTGATGATCCAAGTCTTAAGCGATTGTCTGTGCTGGCTAAGGTGGAAGCACACGTAGATGACCTGCCTTATGGAGTCAATGATCGGTGGAGACTTATCATGGATGTGATCAAGAGTCGAACCTCTCTGCCAATTCACGAAGTGACGTTTTATGAACCTGAAGAATATATTCATCCATTTTTTAAGCAGCTGTCAATACTACTGAAAGAGAAAGGTGTGATGATCCATTGGCATCGATATGAGTACAATGATGATGATACTGATTTGGGGAAATTCAAGCTAAAGTTGGCAACATCGACAAATCAGACCGTAGACGCAAGTGGTGACGGATCATTGATTGTTTTACAGGCAGATAACGAACAAATTCTTGCTGATGCCTTGTGTCTGCATTTGGATAAGGATGATGACAAGACATTGCTTTTACTTCAGGAGAGAGGGGAAGTATTGGAGAGAGCATTAATTCAATCGGGATTTCCTGCACTTGGGTATATGAGTGTGCAGCGTGATACTGCCGTACAACAATTAATAACCTTGGCATCTGTGTTTTTATGGGAACCATTGAACCCAGAAAAAATTACGCAGTTCTTTACTCTGCAAGTTGCCCCAATTGGCAAAACACTCAGGAGTTTTCTGGCTAAAGCTTTTGCTAAAAAGCAAGGGATTGGTAATGATAAATGGGAGGAAGAGATTGGTAAATATTGTGAGACGTTTAGTATAGAGAAGACCACTGTAGATGCTCAGATTAACCGCTGGTTTGATCGAACGCGGCATAACATTCATCAGGGCGTACCGAAAAATGAGGTGATTGATCTGTATGAGGACCTTGCCACTTGGTCACGTGCTGCTGCGCAATCTCATACTGAAAAAGAAAATAAAGAGGACAACGAGCCTAGACAGATGGCATATTTACGTTTACAGCAGAGCCTCCAAAATCTCATACAACTGGTCAAAGCAGAAGCAGATGACAATCAATTCATTCAAGAAATAGAATTGCAAAAATGGGTATCCTCGTTAGAGACAGATACCCGATCAAAAGCGCATCAACCACAGTTGGGCACTATGCAACACATCAACCACCCTGCTAATTTGACAAAGCAATCGGTAAGAACGGTTTGGTGGAATTTCCTGGATCAAGGAAATCCATTATCACACAGTGCGCGATGGTCCCACGCAGAATTGGAAGTTCTTGAGGACGCATTCATTCATTCCCATGAACAGCGTTTAGGTCTTTGGTATTGGCAGCTTTGTCATGCAATCCAAATGACTGATGGACAACTCATATTGTGTTTACCCAAAAAGGCAATGGGTGAAGAAAAAGATGCCTGTCCGCTGTACGCCGATTTAACAGCCTGCTATCACGATACAGGTCCATTGGTAAACCAGATAGACCTTTCCGCGAAAGCGATACCATTCAACAATAAAACAATAGCGCTGCATAACTATCCGAAAAAGACGTTGCCGAGACGGAAAGCAACATGGTCAATACTTGTGAATGAACAGTTGGAAAGACTAGAGTCTGAGAGCTTCAGCAGTCTACAAAAATTGTTTTATTATCCATACGCCTACTACCTGTCTTATATATTAAACATCAATCCGATTGAAATTCCTGACACACTTGTCACTCCTCTCCTACTTGGGAATATGGCACACCACACAGCTGAATTGCTTTGGAAAGACCACGCGCTTTTTGAATATGATGATGCTGCATTAACAACTGTCATCAAGGCCGCAATACAGACGATCATCCGATCAGAAGGAGCAATTTTTGAGATGGAGAAAAATACCATTTCTCGCAAAGAGTACATAAGCAAACTGGAAAAATCCATGCGTCATCTGATCAAAGAAATCAAAACGAATGGTTGGCGTTTTGTGGAAGCAGAGAAAAAGCATGAGGTGAAAAATCACATAAACCTGAATGGTCACATCGATCTTGTATTGGAACGCAATGATGAGATCGCCATTGTGGATCTGAAATGGGGCGGCGCCACTAGTCGAAGAAAAGAATTATTGGAAAAGAAAGAGCTACAGCTAATCATCTACAATCAACTACTCAAAACTGAAGACAAGAAGATTTATTTGCACTATTACATCATCTCTAAATCAACGTTTATTAGTCACACAAACAAGGCATTTAGTTCGGCAGAAAACTTCAATATTGAACACTTAAATAAACGCATACACGAGATTTGGTTACAAATGATTTACACCTATGAAGAACGATGGAAGCAGTTAAATGCTGGGACAATTGAAGTAGGAGACGGACTACATAAATCTGATATAGCAGATGTACTGGCATTTTATCATGATGAGACAACTTATTTACAAATGCCAGTCAGTTCCGGTAAAAAAGAGGAAGATCGATATGGGCAGTATGAGAATATAATCGGGCAATTATGAGGCAATTACCAACCATATATAGTGCAAGTGCAGGGAGTGGTAAGACCTATACAATAGCGGAACACATCTATGATCAGATTGTGAATGGCTCTGTGTCACCAGATAAAATTATTGCCACGACCTTCACAAAAAAAGCTGCTAGAGAACTCCGTGAACGCATCAGAACAAAACTAATCTCAGAAGGTAAAACCAAAGAGGCCAACTTGATGAATCAGGCATTAATCGGAACGATCAATAGTGTGTGCTTGCAACTGCTACAGCGCTATGCCTTTGAGTCAGGTCTCTCCCCTGACATAGAAACGATTGATGAGAATGATCAAAAAATATTATTGACAGAATTATTGGGAGAAATCGTCGATAATGATTTTTTAGAATTAGCATATAAATTATTCCAGTCTGATAATGATAGTTTTTCTACAATAATACCTTACCAGCAGCATATATCTAAAATTATTTCAGAGCTCAAGGCGAATGACCTTCACGTTGACCAGCTAAAAAAATGTGGTGAAGAATCCATCAATGCCTACCTGGGTTTGGATCAAAACACTGAATTGGTATTACATGCAACACGAAAAGAAGAAGTGTTGTCATATTTAAAAACTGGTATCGAAGCTGTAGATAAAGCTAGTCTGAGCAAATCTGCCAAAGTCCAATTTAATGAGTTGCAGAATACTTATCGGAACATCAAGAACGACAGCTTTACCTGGCATGAATGGATATCATTGTCAAAGGTTAAGCTTGCCAATAGCTATCTACCTAAAGACTGGAAAAATGAAATCGCTCCGCTCGTTATTGATTTATTGTCGTATGATTCTTTTAGAATTGATTATAGTAAATACATAAAAAAATGCTTCACCTATGCCAAAGAGATTGTCGAACGCTATGACAGTTATAAGCTAAAGCGAGGACTAATGGATTTCATGGATCAAGAGTCCAAGCTGTACACATTGATCCAAGACCCAAAAATAAGTGGGGATATAGGAGCGTCGTATGATCTACTCGTTGTCGATGAATTTCAAGATGTGTCGCCACTTCAGTTGGCCATCTTTTTGCGCTTTTCTGACATTGTCAATGAGAGTGTGTGGGTCGGTGACCCAAAGCAAAGCATTTATGGATTTCGAGGATCTGATCCAGTGCTGATGAAAGCAGTATTGGACTATATCCCTGATGAAAAAACAAAAACCTTGGATCACTCCTATCGGTCGAGAGAGCCACTCGTGCACTACACCAATACTATCTTCACAGAAGCATTTAAATCATCTTTGGGCCAGGAAGCAATAGTACTTTCGCCTGCACCATTTAAGGATACCAAAAGAGCTGAACACGAAGAAGACCTTATGAGTACTGCTGTTCACTATTGGGAATTTGAATCTAATGGTACAATTAAAAAAACGGACAGCTATGCTTGTTTGAGTAATCAGATCAAGCAACTCTTGGATCAAGCACCAAAAGTATTTGACAAGAGCACAGCATCATATCGTCCAGCGACCTATAAGGATATCGCTATCCTATGCCGGACCAATAGAAATGCCCAGGCACTCGGGCAAATACTATCGGATGCGGGTATGCTTACTGCTGTGTCTGGCGATGGACTGATCCATGAACCTGAAGTCGTCGTAGTGATGGCTTTACTCAAGTTACTGATCTTTCCCACTGATGCATTGGCCAAAGCAGAGCTACTGCTACACACGACATACGATGGTGATCAAGCAACCATGATCGAAAAAAGATTAGACTATGAAAACAACAAGGACTGGGGTGCAGATCATCCATTGATCACAGGTCTTGAAAAAATAAGAGAGCAAGGATTTGACTTTGCGCCAAGCACGATGATTGAAGTTCTCGTATCCGAACTACAGCTGTATGAATTGTTTGCCTCATGGGGACAGATGACAAGACGACCAGCAAATATTGATGCGCTGCTGGAGCACACCATAGCCTATCAAGAGATGTGTAACAGACTGGATATGGCCTCTTCCATCGGAGGTCTACTGAGTCATCTCAAACAACTCAACGAAACAAATGAAGACCTCAAGGGCGAGCGATCTGGGAATGCCATCCAAGTCACCACTTACCACAAGAGTAAAGGTTTGGAGTGGCCGATCGTTGTCGTGTGGGATCTTGACATTAAACTAAGAGAACGCTATTATGGTGTACGCACGATCAGTCATCAAGCACTCAACATCGATGATCCATTGGCAAACAGGACCATCCGATTGACAATAAAACCATTTAATCGTGTATCTAAGATCGAGGGATATGATAAAGTGATTGATGCCGATCCCGAAAAAAAGAAAGCGTATACAGAAACGATAGAAGAAGAAAAACGACTTGCTTATGTCGCCATCACCAGAGCACGAGATTATCTGTACTTGTGTGTCCCTACGAAGAAGGATAAGCCGGATAAGACGGAAAAGAAAAAGAAGAAAAAAACATTCGAACGTCCTGACCTCATCAACCCCAAGATGAACCAGTGGAACTTAGACGACGGTGTATACGAGACTATCTTTACTTGGGATAATAAACAGATCCCAATGGTTAAACGCACTTTTGCCTTCGACAATGAGATAGAACTGAACAAAGACCACAAACAAAGCTTAACAAACTACTTTACATCAAAGTCTGGAATAATAGATTTTCCTTCTCAGCGGATTAATCCTTCTGCTACGGAACCACTCACCGTGCTTCCCAAACTGGACATTTCGCGCATCCATGATCGCCACTACATCGACAAGTCAAACATCAATGATGCACAGTTTGGCGATGTGATCCATGCGCTCATCTGCGCCTACAATCCAGACATACAAAACTATAAACGGGTCATTGCAGACCTATTGTCGCAATACGGCTATGAGCAATTCATAGATGCGTCTTGGTTGAAAGGGGCTATAGCGAGTTTGTACGACCACATCTCTACGACTTATCCCGATGGCATCATCCATAAGGAGCTGCCTATTCAGTCTGTTGATGCCAATGGTCATCTGATCAATGGGTATATAGATTTATTGGTGGAGTTGCCAGATGGTTTAGTTATTGTTGATCATAAGACCTTTGTGATTAAAGACTATCATGAAGGGGCTTATATTAAAAAGGCTCAAGGGTTTACGGGGCAGTTGGACTTGTATGGGGAGTTGTTGGAGAAAGGGTTTGGGAAGGGTGTGTTGGGGCGAGTTGTTTATTTTGTGTTGGAAGGGGTGTTGGTGAGGTGGTGAGGGAGGAAGTTGGGGCGTTCGCAAGCTCACTTGTTGGGGCGTTCGTGAACTCACTGTTGGGGCGTTCGTGAACTCACTTGTTGGGGCGTTCGTGAACTCACTGTTGGGGCGTTCGTAAACTCACTGTTGGGGCGTTCGTAAACTCACTGTTAGGGCGTTCGTAAACTCACTGTTAGGGCGTTCGTAAACTCACTGTTGGGGCGTTCGTAAACTCGCTTGTTGGCAGCTTTTTTCTTCAATGAAGCTTTAAAAATATCCAAAATCTAATACTAACGACTAATAATACTAAAAGGCGAAGCCGTCCTAACAAGTGAGCTCCGCGAACGACCCAACAAGGCATCAGCCGTCCCAACAAGTGAGCCTGCGAACGACCCAACAAGGCGTCAGCCGTCCCAACAAGTGAGCTTGCGAACGACCCAACAAGGCGTCAGCCGTCCCAACGAGTGAGCCCTGCGAACGACCCAACAAGGCGTCAGCCGCCCCAACAAGTGAGCCCTGCGAACGACCCAACAAGGCGCCAGCCGACCCAACAAGTGAGCCTGCGAACGACCCAAAACGCGTCAGCCGCCCGAAAAAACTTTTTGTATCTTCAAAACATGAAATTCGTTTTAACTATTGCCATCCAATTATTGTTGACACTTGCCCTTATCAGCCAGAGTCCAGTCGCTGAATCACCGATCATTGACGAAGGTGAAGGGCCCTTTTCTCAATTGATCATCAGAGGAGCCACTTTAATTAATTCCACAGGCGCGCCACCGATAGGGCCTGTTGATGTGGTCATTGAAAATAACATGATTGTCGACATCAAGACAGTGGGGTATCCTGGTGTCGAAATAGATTCTACAAAAAGACCCAAACTTAGAGAAGGTGGACACGAAATAGATGCAGAAGGTAAGTACATACTACCAGGATTTGTAGATATGCATGGTCACATAGGAGGAAGATGGCAAGGGGCAGATGCAGAATACGTATTCAAATTATGGATGGGACATGGCATTACAGCAGTGAGAGATCCGTCCTGCGGTAATGGATTGGACTGGGTTTTAAAACACAAAAAGTTGAGTGAAGAAGGGAAAATAACCGCTCCTCGAATCTTTGCGTATACCGCTTTTGGCGCAGGCTCTTATGATCCGATTAGCACACCCGAACAAGCACGGCAATGGGTGAGGGACAATGCGGCTAAAGGTGCAGATGGAATAAAGTTTTTTGGTTTACCTCCTAAGTTATTCGAACCGGCCTTGGATGAAAATAAAAAATTGGGCTTGCGATCTGCTTGTCATCATGCCCAATTAGAAGTCGGTAGATGGAATGTTGTTAATTCTGCTTATGCTGGTTTGACATCAATGGAGCATTGGTATGGATTACCCGAAGCTTTATTTGAAAATCAAACGATACAGGATTATCCACTAGACTATAATTATCAAAATGAACAACATCGCTTTGGTGAAGCTGGTAGGTTATGGAATCAAGCAGCGAAACCACATTCAATGAAATGGAATCAGGTGATGGAAGAATTATTGGCCCTTGATTTTACCCTTGATCCAACCTTTAATATTTACGAAGCCAGTAGAGATTTGATGCGCGCTCGTCGTGCAGAATGGCATGAAGAATATACGATCCCAAGTCTCTGGCGTTTTTATCAGCCAAGTAAAATATCCCATGGCTCGTACTGGCATTTTTGGGGTACAGAGGAAGAAGTAGATTGGAGACAAAACTATAATCTGTGGATGACATTCGTCAATGAATATAAAAACAGAGGGGGACGTGTTACTGCAGGTTCTGATTCTGGTTTTATTTTTCAGCTATATGGCTTTGGATACATACGAGAATTGGAACTGCTAAGAGAAGCTGGATTCCACCCATTGGAAGTGATACGATCTGCGACACTGTATGGCGCTGAAGCACTAGGTGCAGACGACGAAATTGGCAGCATAGAAATTGGAAAAAAAGCGGACATCATCGTCATTGATGAAAATCCTTTGCAAAATCTAAAAGTGCTTTATGGTACTGGTGCCATCAAATTAACAGAAGACAATGATGTAGTACGTGTCGGAGGAGTGAGATACACTATAAAAGACGGCATTATATATGACGCCAAACAATTACTGAAAGATGTCCGCGAATTTGTCAAACTAAAAAAAGAGGAAGAAGGGTTTGAATTGTTGCAACCCGGCATTAAAAAAGTAAAGCCCTAATCATTAACTGATATGGACAGGCGCATTACACACACCAACGTAGAAGATGAGTTTTTCACTGAAGAACGTTGCCACATCCTCGAACTATTGAACGAGTCAGATGACCGCACTCAATCTTTGGCGAGAGCGAGAGTAGAACCAGGCGTCACTACAGCTTGGCACAGATTAAAAGGCACTTCAGAATTGTACTATGTGCTAGCAGGCGAAGGCCAAGTTGAATTGGGTGAAGACTATATTCGTAATGTGAGCATAAACGATGTTGTCAGAATACCGGCTGACATGCC